>DATKFK010000917.1:0-13082 GCA_035544375.1 Thermoanaerobaculia bacterium | reverse complement strand
TGAGCGCGCTCTCGCCGGCGCCCGCGCCGCCGCCGAGCTGGCCTTCTGGCGCGGCCTGCTGGCGCGCTCCCTCGGCCACCATCGCGAGGCCCAGCGCGCCCTTGAAGCAGCCTGTGAGACCGCGCCGGCGTGTCCGCTGCTGTGGACCTCGCTCGCCGCGGCACGGCTCGATGCCGGCTGCCCGGCCGAGGCGGTCGGCGCGCTCGACGCGGCTCTCCGCCTCGACGGCACGGACGTCGCCGCGCTCAGCTCCGGTCAGGATGCCCTGCGCTGGATGGGGCGCTCGGGGGTGGCCCGCCGCCGCATCGAGCAGGCGCTCGACCGCGACAGCGGTAACGCCGCTGCCCTGGCCCGCTGGTATGCCCTGCGCTGCCGTGCTGCCGGCGGCCGCTTCAGCCCCGGCGCCGGGGAGCGGCAGCGGCAACGGGCGCTGCGCCGCCTGGCCGAGGATCGAGCCGAGGCATGCGCTGCCGCCGCTTACGGGGTGGCCGTGCGCGGCGACCTGGCGGGCGCGGCCGCGATGCTGGCCCGCCTGGTGCGCCGAGATCCGCGCCTGCGCCAGGCCTGGCATCAGTACGCGCTGCTGCTCGACCGCCTCGGCCGGGTGGACGAGGCGCTCGCCGCCCTCGATCAGGCCCGGGCCCTGCGGCCGGCCGGTGGCGATGCGCACTGGGACCTGGACGTGGCCTCCTGCCGCCTGGCCGTGCGCGCCGGCCGCTGGGACCTGGCGCTGGCCCAGGCCGCCGTGCTGAGCGAGCGCTGGAGCTATGCCTGGGAAGCTGCCGCGGCGGCGGCCTGGGCACTGGCGTCGGCCGGCGGCGAGGCCGGGCGAGCCATCTCCGTGTCGTGCGCCGCCGTCGATCTCCAACCTCACCTGCCGGCGGCCTGGATCGAGCACGGCCACGTGCTGGCCCGCTGCGCCCGCCATGCCGAGGCGGTCGAGGTGCTGGAAACCGCCTGGCGCCTGCTGCCAGCGGACGACGGTTTCGATCTCGCGGCGCCGGCGGCGCTCGTCCTGGCGGCCCTCCACCGCCGCCGGTGCGACGCCGCATCGGCGCGGCTGTGGGCCGGCCGCGCTCTTGCCGCGGCGGAGGCCGAGGCCGGCGTCGACCCGGTCACTGCCGGCATCCGCCTCGCCCGCGCCCGGCGCGAGCTGGCGGACGCGCGGCTGCACGGCGGCGCCACCCCAGACCGCCCTGCCGTACCGGCGGGCGGCGCCGGCGCCGCGTGGCGCACCCTGCAGGCCCGCTGGCTGCGGGCGTCGCAGCTCAGCGAGCCGCTCTGGCCCTGAGCGCGACAGGCACGCCGCGCATCAAAATCGAAAATTCACGCGCCACCCTCCACCAACGTCTTTGCATCAGGTGTGATCGTGATTCGCAGGTAAGGATCAGGAGCGCTCCGGAGTCACCCGGCGCTCCAACTTGTAAAGGAGAGAGGACCGTGCCAGCAACGACCTATTCCCTGATCTTCGTCAATCAGTCGACGAACCGCGGCGACGTCTGCGTCTATCAAAGCGATCCCAACATCAACGTTCCCGGCGTGATGTCGCTCGCCTGGTTCTCCAAGCTCGCCACGCCGTCGACCGAGATCCAGTTCGAATGGCAGGTCAACTACAACTTCGTGTGGAGCGAAACCGGGAGCCTCAAGCCCGGGGTGATCTTCTCGGCCGCCCAGCGGCCGGCAGCCGACTTGACGGAAAGCAACCAGATCACCCTCGACCACACGGGCGGCGCCGGCGGCGCCTACGATTTCATCAACCAGCGTCGCGGACCGGTGGCGGGGAACCTGTTCATCGACACCACCAACACTGTGCCGCTCAACCGCGCCTCGGTCGGCATCGGCATGTCCGGCGTCGGCACCTACGCCGTCCAGGCGCAGCCCAACTTCAACCTGGTGTTCTCCCCCCATCCCAGGTACTGGATCACCTTCGGCACTTTCGTCCGCGGACAGGTGCTCGACATCACCCGCATCACCAACAAGGCGGAGGTCAGGTTCGACCCCGGCGTTTTCTCGATGACCGCCATCTTGCAACGCGACAACAAGTGGAACATCGAGACCACCGGAGCGCTCAACACAGCCCTACTGGCCGCGCAGACGAAGGACCCCGAGGCTCGCTTCGCCAGCCTGCCGTCCTTCCTGGCCTTGCAGGAGCTGCAGTAGCAAACGCCCGGCCCACCGGCGTCCCGGCTCGACGGCAGGGCCGGGCGCCGGCTTAAAGCGAAGGAGACCCGCGCCATGAAAAGAGGCATCCCTGCCGTCCGATCACCTCGTCACCGGCGCGCCGCTGCCGCGTGCGCGCTGGCGCTCTTCGGCCTCGCCGCCGAATCCCGGGCGCAGCTGTTCACGCTCGCCTCCCAGAACGCCCTGCACCTGGGATGGGGCCAGCCAGCCTACCAGCAGAACAAAGAGACGATCCTCAAGCAGCTCTTCAATTCCTTAGACGTCATCGTGGTGCAGGAGGTCATGGCGCAGGCCAACGTGGCCAACGTCACTCCCGGCAGCCACTACTTCATCGTCACCCCCGTCCAGGGACCCAGCAGCTACCGCGAGGCTTACGCCTTCCTGGTGCGCAGCACCATCCCGGTGGCGCCGGCCGGCGGCTACACCATCAGCACCATCCCTGGGTACGCACGGCCTCCCGCCGGAGTGCTGATCGGTCCCGGCGGCACCTGCAACTGGGTGGTGGACTATCACGCCGTCTTTGGCCGCTCCATCTCGGTCCGGCGCGCCGAGGTGGCGCATACACGCCAGGTCTACCAGGGGTTCCAGGCCACGGTGGTCAACGGCCACACCTGCAGCCGGGTGGTGATGGCGGGCGATTGGAATCTCGGCGCCAACGACCCCACCTTCCAGACCCTCGCCGTCGGCTGGCCGATCCAGGTTGCCCCCAACGTTCCCACCAGCCTCAAGCGCAACGGCGGCCCCAGCGAGCCCTACGATCATTTCCTCTGGGATACGTCGGTGTTGACGATCAACAGCCCCCTGGTGATCCCGGTGCCCAACCCGCCCGGCAGCACTCTCGGCTGGCGCAATCAGGTTTCGGACCACCTCGGCATTGCCTGCCAGGTGCAATGAGCGACGCTATGTACGGCTCGACCCTGGGCGGGGCGCGGACCTGCATCCTGCTCGCAGTCGTTGGCGTCGCCGCCGCGGCCGGACCGAGCGCGCCGCAGCCGCGGCTGTTGCCGCTCGATCCCTTCCTCGACGGCAGCGGCAGGACGGCGCCGGCGATGGCGCTCATCCCCGCCGGCCGCTTCCTCATGGGCAGCACGCCGCGGATGCCCGAGTACCGCGCGCTCGAAGTGCCCCACCGCGTCGAGCTCGACGCCTTCGCCCTCGGGCGAACCGAGGTGACGAACCAGGAGCTCGCGGAGTTTCTCAACGAGGAAGGCAACGACGACGACGGCCTGCCCTTCGTCGATCTCGCGGCGGCCGGCGGGGCCTTGCGCTTCGACAGCAGCGTCTACGCTGCGGCGCCGGCGGTGGCGCGCCGGCCCGCCACCGCGGTCTCCTGGCGCGGTGCCCGCGCCTATTGCCGCTGGCTGTCGCAGAAGACCGGCCGTCTCTATGAGCTGCCCACCGAAGCCCAGTGGGAGTGGGCGGCGCGCGCCGGCGCCGCCTCTGTGTGGCCCTGGGGCGATACCTTCGACGCGGCGCGCCTCAACTGCCGCGGCCGCGACGATGCGGGGCTGGAAGACGTCGGCGCCCACCCAGCCGATGCGTACGGCGTCTTCGACCTGCTGGGCAATGCCTGGGAGTGGGTGCTCGACTGCTTCGCGCCGGATTTCTATCTCTATTCGCCAACCCACGACCCGCGCCTCCTCGATGCGCATTGCCTGGCGCCGGGCATCCGCGGCGGCAGCTTCCGCGACCCGCCCGGCTACTGCCGGCCGAGCTATCGGATGAACTTCTGGTGGCGCGGCGAGGAGAGCATCGGCTTCCGCGTCGCCCGCCGGCTGGTGCCGTGGGAGGAAACCGCAATCAACGTCAACCAAGGGAGACCCGACCCATGACCAGCCTCCGCACACCGCGCACGCTCGCCGTGCTGCTCGCAGTGAGCCTTACCGGCCGCACGGCCGCCGCCGCCGCCGCGGCGCCCGCCGCACCCGCGGCGCAGAACGGCAGCGTGCGGCTGATCTACGGCCCCACCGGCCGAACCGCCGGCCACCTGGTGGTGACGGGGACCCGTGCTGGCGACCGCGAGCCGTCCGCCAGCCTCGTCCCCGCGTCCGGCATCCTGCCCGCCCTGGCGGCGCACACGCCGGTGACCCTGGTGGACGGCGCCAGCGGGCTCACGCTCTTTGCATCGCCCAGCTTCAGCCGTCCTGTCGACGGCGTACTGCGCCTGCCGCTGCCGGTGCGGGTGATCGGCCGGGTGCGCGGCTTCGACGGCGAGCCGGCCGCGGTGACCCTCCACGTCGGCTCGGGCCGGCGCGTCGCGGTGAGCGACTACCAGCGTTCCGAGATGGGCCTGCACTTCCTGCCCTTTGTCGAGGAGAACCGGGCCTGGGGGCTCGACCTGCCGCCGATCGCCGAGCGCTGGCAGACCTCGCACCCGGCTAGGGACGGCAGCTTCGACAGCGGCTGGATCGCCGTCGAGGGACCTCCGCAATTGATCGTCGAGGACCGCGACGGCCGGCTGGCGACCCTGGAGGTGCCGCTGCCGCCCGCCACCGCACCGCACGCCACCCTGACGGCGATCGAGGTCGCGCCGCAGGCCGCACCGCCGGTCGACATCGACCGCACCGCCCTGCCGGCCACCGATCTGCCGCTGGCGCTCGCGGCCGGGCTCGACCGCGCCGTGCCGGTCGCCGGCAGCGAGGCTACGGCAGCGCTGCGCCTGACGCTGCTCCACCGTGTTTTGCCGGCCGCCGCCCGCTTCGCCATGCGGCGCGGCGAGATCCCGCTCGACGGCGGCGTCACGCGCATCGCCGGCCTGCCCGCCTTCTCCGCGCTTGAGCTCTACGTGTCGGGACCGACGCCGGGCCTGGTCGTGCGCCGCGCGCTTGCCGCCGGCGGCACGGACGGGGTGCGGGTGGCGCTCGGCGCGGTCGAGGTCCTCGGCGCCCCGCGCCACTTGGCGCTGACCGGTGTGGTCCGCTTCGCCGGTGGCGAGGCGATCGCGGGCGCCACCGTGGTCTACAGCAGCTACCCCTATCGCATCGAGACCCGTACCGATCGGCAGGGGCGATTCTCGGTGTCGGAAGCGGTCGCCGGCCGCGCCGCCATCGTCTTCGTCGACGCCCGCTCAGCGAGCGGCACGCCACCCTTCGACCGCGTCACCATCAGCCGGCGCTTCGAGATCCCCGCCGACGCCGCGAGCTTCACGGCCGACGTCGAGGTGCCGCGGCCGGCCGCCGGTGGGGCCGCGGCGATCCGGTCCTGCCCGTGGGGCTTCCCCGAGTCGATGGAGCCGATCGAATACCGCTTTGCCAACTGCGGGACGCGGTATACGCAGGACCCTCTCCAGCTCGCCTTCTGTCCGGTCCTCGCCGCCTATCGCGTGTCGAGCGGCGTCAGCGAGATCTCCCAGGTGGAGATCGCGGAGATCAGAGTGGACCCCGACGGCGGCTTTGCCCAGGCCATCATCCGGCTGCCCCAGACTGGCAAATACAACCTCGTCCTGTCTTACACGCCCTTCGTCTACGCGCTGTCCGTCGCCGTGCTGGACAACCTCGATCCCGTGCTGGTCTCTTTCACCCCGCCCGCTCCCTGGGCTTCGACGACGATCAGCGCCCTCGATCGCCAGGGGCGTCCGGCCGCCGACCTGGACATCGCCTTCCCCAACTGGGTCGAACCCGCCGACGCTTACGAAGCCCTGACGAGCGGCCTGGGCACGCTGCAGATCGACTGCTTCAACCTCGATCCGGTACCGGCCTTCGTCGCCGATCCGCGAGGGTGCTTCGAGGGCCCCGTCCGGCTGCGCGAGCGCGGCACCAACATCCAGCTCGGCAGTTGCGAGGAACTATAGCCCGATCCCAGGGAGGGTGCGGCCTTGCCTGCAACGGTGTTCTCGCTGCTGTTCGTCAACGCCTCGGCCAACGTCGGCGATGTGTGCGTGTTTCAGAACGACCTCGACCTGGGAGCGCCCGGTGTCATGCCGGTCGCCTGGTTCACCAAACGGGCCTTCCCCGGCACCGAGGTGCTCTTCCAGTGGACAGTGAGCTACAACTTCGTCTGGGCTGAAACCGGCCGCCTGGCGTCGGGCATCGTATTCGCCGCGGCGCAGCGGCCGGAGGCGGACCTGCAGACCACCAACCGCATCGACCTGGAGCACCTCGGCGCCTTCAATTTCGTGAACCAGCGTTCCGGCACCGGCGCCGGTATTCTGCAGATCGATGCCACCGGCCAGATTCCCTTCGAGACCGGCTCGACCGGCATCGGCATGGCCGGTGGTGCCATCTACTTGGCCCAGGCCCAGCCCAATCAGAGCCACACCTTCAGGCCGCATCCGAGCTACTGGATCACCTTCGGCGCCTTCATGAAGGGCCAGGTGCTCAACCCCGCCGCCATCACGGTGAAACAGGAGATCCGGTTCGACCCCGGGGTCGTCGCCCTGACCGCCACCTTGCAACGCGACAACCTCTGGAAAGTGACCCGGGACTCCGGCTGAGATCAGCGCCCGCGACAGACCGATCACGCCGTCAGATGTCGCCCACCGATCCGTGTCTCGAGCCAGTCCGGCCGCTCGGCGATCGTCTGTCGTACGACAAATGCCCGCCGAAGAAGGCCAGGATGCGCTCTTGCAGCGCCCGCTGGACGGCGGCGTCGGGCACCATGTGGGTGAAGCCCGGGAGGACCAGGAAGTCGTACGGGCGGCCGGCGCGGAACAGGGCGTCGGTCAGCTTGAGGCTGTGCATGAAGTAGACGTTGTCGTCGGCGGTGCCGTGAACGACGAGCAGCGGCACCCGCAGGCCGGGGCACCAGGTCTCGACCGAGCTGCGGCGGTAGCCCTCCGGGTTTGCCTGGGGCAGCCCCAGGTAGCGCTCGGTGTAGTGAGTGTCGTAGTCCCGCCAGTCGCAGACCGGCGCCCCGGCCACCGCCGCGCGGTAGACGTCGGGGCGGCGCATCGCCGCCATGGCCGAGAAGTAGCCGCCGAAGGACCAGCCGAAGATCCCGACCCGCGAGAGGTCCATCTCCGGGTACCTGGCGCCGGCCGCCTGCAGGCCCGCCACCTGGTCGGCGAGCTGGATGTCGATCAGGTTGCCCTTGATCACCCGCTCCCAGTCCCGGCCGCGCCCGGGGGTGCCGCGCCCGTCCAGGACGAGCACGACGTAGCCGTGGTCGGCGATCCACTGGTCCAGCGGAAAGCTCCCGCCCCAGTCGCGGCGCACCGTCTGGATACCCGGCCCGGCGTAGACGCTGACCAGGACCGGGTACCTGCGGCCGGCCTGGAAGGCGCGCGGGCGGATCACCGCGGCGTTGAAGCCGAGCGGGCCGAGCCGGGCGAGCTCGAGGCGGGGGAGGAAGGGAGGCCGCTCCGCCACGGAGCGCAGGCGGCCCGCCTCGGTGCCGTCGCGCCGGCGCACGCTCCACGAGCGGTCGCCGGCAAGGCTCGCCTCGGACCACACGGCGGCGCTGCCGTCGCGCGCCATGACGGCGCCGTGGACGCCAGGCTCGCGCGTCAGGGGCACGGGCTCGCCGCCAGCCAGCGGCAGGCGCCATAGCTGCTCCTGGGTGGGGTCGGCGCTGGCCGCCACGTAGACGGCGCCGGCGGCTGAATCCACGCCGGCGAGCGAGCGCAGGCCAAACCCCGGTGGCGTGAGCCAGCGCCGCGCGGCGCCGTCGGCGGCGCGCAACTCGAGGCGCGGCTCGCCGGTGCGCTCGCTGATCCACAGGAAGCCGCTGCCGTCGTCGAGCCACCGGGGCACCGTGTGCGGGATGTCGAGCCACGCCGCGTCGCGCTCCGCGAGCAGGGTGCGGGAGGCGCCGGTTTGCGGGTCGACGGCCAGGAGCAGCTCCTCGGTCTGCTCGCGGTTCTGCACCAGGATGGTGAGCGGTCCGCCGTGCCGCCAGTGCACCGCCGCCAGGTAGGGGAACTTGTCGCGGTCCCAGGCAATCCATCGGGTCGGGCTGGCTGCACCGGCGGGGCCCGTGGCACTGGTGGGGCTGGGGCGCGTGGCGCCGGTGGCGTTGCCGGCGCCGCTGGTGCCGGTGATGCCGGCGGCGCCGCCGGCGCCATCGGCGGCGACGAGGCCCAGGCGCACCACGGCATTGGCGTGCCCGGGGCGCGGGTAGGGCCAGGCATCGGCCGGACGCTCGGGGTGCATCGGGTCGGCGATGTGGAAGAGCTCGACCTGGCTGGTGTCGGACTCCTCGTAGGCCAGGGTCCGGCCGTCGGGTGACCACCAGTAGCCCTCGCGCCGGCCCATCTCCTCTTGCGCCACGAACTCGGCGAGGCCGTGGGTCAGCGCCGGCGTGGCGCCGGTCGTCAGGCGGCGCTGCGTGCCGGCGGCGACGTCGATGACGTACAGGTCGCCGCCGCGGACGCAGGCGACGCGCGCGCCGTCGGGCGAGAAGCGGGCATCGAGCGGATAGCCGCCCTCGGCCGGCAGCTCGCGGACCGCGCCGCCGCGGCGCTCCAGCACGAACAGGCGGCCGCCGAGCGGGACCAGGACGCGGGCGGCGTCGTCCGGCAGGTCGTAGGCGGCGATGCCGCGCGCCGCCAGCCGTGCCCGCTCGCGGCGGGCCTTCTCCTCGGGCGTCAGGCGCTCCTCGCCGCCGCCCAGGAGCCGCTCGGCGCTGGCCAGCAGCCGCTCCTGGCCGGTTTCGACGTCGAGCTCGTAGAGGTCGCGCACCAGCGACCGCGGCCCCGAGCGCAGGAAGAGCGCCGCCCGGCCGCCGGGAACGACCTGGATCGCTTGCGGCGTGCCGAGGGTGAAGCGCAGCGTCGCCGTGTACTGCTCGAGGAACTCCGGGTCGGGGCCGGCGAACGGCGCAGCCGTAGGCGCCGTGGGTGCTGCGATGGGTACGGGAGCCGCTGAGACGGGTGCCCTGCCGGCGGGCGTTGCCAGCTCTGCAGGCGCCGCGGGCGATTGGGGGCGGGAGGTCCCGGGGAGCAGCAGCAGTAGCAGCGCCGCGGCACAAGCGAGGGGCAGCCAGGGGACAACTGGCACCTGTTTCATGGCTCGGCGTCTCCCGCAGACGGTGGTGGCTGAGAACTGAGAACTAAGAATAAGGAAGAAGAGCCTGCGGGCCCTCTCGTCCGCCGGCGCGGCGAGCCCGCTTGGCGGGGCCGGGGCGCTGGAAGAGATGCATCTGATCCAGCATCTCGGCTCGCGACAGGGCCTGGAGGCCCTCCGTGCCCGCCGCCATCCGCTCCCGCCAGGTGCCGGCGAGGCAGCGGAAAGCGACGCTCCGCGCGCTCCGCCCGTCGCTCGCTGCCGCTCGCGGCTCGGCGACGAGGAGGGCGGCGTCCGGAACTCCGCTCACCAACGCCGGAGAGTGGGTGTTGACGATGACCTGGCGCATGGGGTTGGCGGTCCCCACCGCCGCTTCGACGTCGGTCGGGATGCTTTGCAGCAGGCGCAGCAGGGCCGGCAGGCGCGCCGGATGGAGCCCATCCTCCGGGTCCTCGATGCAGAGCAACCCGCCCGCCTGCGGATCGATGGCGAGGACCGTGAGCGCCAGCGCGCGCAGGGCGCCGTCGGCGAGGGCGCGCGCGGGGTGGGCGGCGCCGTCGCCGCCGGCCACCATCAAGGTCAGGAGCTCGCGCTTCTCGTCGGCGTCGACCCGCACCTCGCGCACGTCCTCGACGAGCTCCGCCAGCCGGGCGGCGACCTGGCCGTAGACCTGCGCCGCCGTCGGCCGCGGCGAGCCCGGGCCGGCGAGGAGGGGCGGCGGCGAGCCGGCGAGGCGATTGAGGGTGGCGGCGAGGTGCGCGCCGTTGCCGGCGAGGCTGCCGGGCGCTCCGAAGGCGTCGGGCTCGCGCAGGCTCGCGGGCTCGAGCTGCAGCAGCCGCCAGGACTCCATCTCGCGCCGAGCCAAAAGCGCCGTGGGCGAGGAGCCGGCGTCGGCGGCGGAGAGCACGGTGCGCGGCAGGCTCTGCGCCGGCACGCTGCGCGGGCCGCCGCCGCCCCCGTCCTGGTGGAGCGTCACGACCCGGCGGCCGCCGTCCCCTTCCGTCGAGATGAACGGGACGCGGCGCGATCCGGCGACCGCGGACTTGCGCCAGGTCGCGGCCCGGTGGGGAAAGGGCAGGTGCTTGTGGGCTTCGCCGAGATTGATGTGGCCGAGCTCTTCCTTGACGATCTCGAGCGGGCCGAGACGGCTCGCGGCCGCGTCCGGGCGCCTGGCGAGCTCGAGCCGGTAGTCGAGGAAGCTGATGCTCGGCACGGCGGTCTGTCCAAGGTCGTCGGTCGCCTCGCCCGGCACGATCATCTCGACGGCGAAAGACATCGCCGCGCCCCGGTCGGCGCCGGCGCGGTAGAAAAGGCCGTCGACGTCCGCGGCCCGGCCCGCCGCTGCGCGGACGGACTGGGCGGCTTCGACCAGCGAGCGGCCGGCGAGGTCGCCGAGCAGGCGCACGGCGTCGAACAGGTTGGACTTGCCGGCGCCGTTGACGCCGGCGATGCAGGTGAAGGGCCCGAAGTGGAGGTCCAGGCCGACCAGGTTCTTGAAGCCGGAGACGCGAAGGCGGGTGAGCATGGGTCCGGTGCTACCCTCCCACGGGACCCTGGAGGAAGCGCTCGGCAAAGGCGGCGGGCAGCGGCGGGCTGGTGAGGAAGCCCTGGTAGGCGTCGCAGGAGCGCTCGGCGAGGAAGCGCCGCTGCTCTTCGCTCTCGACCCCTTCGGCGATGACCTCGAGGTCGAGGCCGTGGGCAAGATCGACGATGGCGTTGACGATGGCGCGGCTGCCGCGACGGCTGGCGGCGCCGGCGGCGCCGCCGGCACCGTCGAGGCCGGCGACGAAGCAGCGGTCGATCTTCAGCACGTCGACGGCGAACTGCTGGAGGTAGATCAGCGAGGCGTGGCCGGTGCCGAAGTCGTCGATGGCGATGCGGATCCCCATCTCGCGCAACGCCGCGACCACCTCGACGGTGCGGTCGAGGTTGTGCATGGCGGTGCCCTCGGTGATCTCGAGGGTGAGGCAGGCGGGGGCCAGCCCGGCCTGCTCGAGGATGGCGGCGATGCGGGGCACCAGGTCCTGCTGCTGGAACTGGCGCGGCGACAGGTTGACCGCGACCCCGGCCGCCTGCAGGCCGCGGGCCTGCCACTCGCGGAGCTGGCGGCAGGCGCTCACCAGCACCCAGTCGCCGATCGGCACGATCAGCCGCGCTTCCTCGGCGACGGCGATGAAGCGGTCGGGAGCGATGATCTGGTCGGCGGAGCGGCGCCAGCGCAGCAAGGCCTCGAAGCCGCGGGTGGCGCCGGTCGGAAGCTCGATCTGCGGTTGGTAGAAGAGCGTGAACTCGCCGCGCTCGAGCGCCAGGCGCAGCTCCTGCTCGAGCGACAGGCGCATCAGCGCCCTGGCGCTCATCGCCGGCGTGCACAGCTGGTAGCCGTTCCTGCCCAGGTCCTTGGCGCGGTACATGGCGATGTCGGCGCTGGTCAGCAGCCCCTCGGCGTCGTAGCCGTCGGCGGGGAAGATGCTGATGCCGATGCTGGTGGTCAGGAAGATGCGCTGGTCCTCGATCTCGACCGGCAGGGCGACGGCGGCGAGGATGTTCTGGGCGACGCGCGCCGCGTCGTCGGGCTGGGCGATGTGCGGCAGCAGGATGGTGAACTCGTCGCCGCCGACCCGCGCCACCGTGTCCTCGGCGCGCACGGCGCGGGACAGGCGCTCGGCCAGCTGCTGCAGCAGGCGGTCGCCGGCGCTGTGGCCCAGGGTGTCGTTGACCAGCTTGAACTGATCGAGGTCCATGAACAGCACGGCGAGGCCGTGGCCATGACGGCGGGCCTGGGCGAGCGCCTGCGTCAAGCGGTCGTGGAACAGCAGGCGGTTGGGCAGATCGGTCAGCGCGTCGTGGTAGGCCTGGTAGACGATGCGGCTCTCGGCGACCTTGCGCTGGGTGATGTCGACCACCGTGCCGTCGATCAGCTCGGGCTCGCCGTCACGGCCGTCGAGCCAGTTGAGGTTGGCGAGCACCCAGACGGTCGCGCCGTCGATCCGGCGCAGCGCGATCTCTTCGTTGGTGACGCTGCCCTCTTCGCGCAGGCGGCGGACGACCTGATCGCGCTGCTGGCGGTCCAGGTACAGCCCGTCGACCGCGGTCCCGATGCACTCGTGGCGCCCGGCGTAGCCGAGGATCTTGGCGTAGGCGTCGTTGCAGTCGAGGGTGCGGCCGGCGGCGGAGTTGCGGAAGACGCCGGCCAGGTTGCGCTCGAAGAGCAGGCGGTAGCGGCGCTCGGAGGCGCGCACCGCCTGCTCGGCGCGGCGCCGCTCGAGGGCGCTGGCGAACATCTCGGCGGCGATCTGCAGCAAGGCGAAGCTGTCCTCGCTCCATCCCGCGTTGGCCTGGCGGTTGCAGCAGCCGAGCACACCGCGGCAGGCGCCGCCGAGCAGCAACGGCACCAGCAGCAGCGAGCGCACGCCGGCGGCGTCCAGCAGGTCGAAATCGGCGGTGCGCAGCGGGTCAGGAGCGGCCGCGGGGGACGGGGCGCCTGCCGTCGAGGCCAGGTCGAGGCACCCGAACTGGGCGAGCTGCTCGGCCGCCCAGCCGCCGGGACGGCTGGTGAGCGCCTCGGCGGCGCTCGGCGCCAGGAGCAGCTCGCCGCTGTACCAGGCCCGCGTCTGATCGGTGTCGGCGCCGCCGAAGAGGTAGGCGAAGGAGCTGGCGGCACCGGAGAAATCGCGGAGGGAGCGCAGAGCGGTCTGGATCGCCTCGTCCATGCGGTCGGCGGAGAGGTTGACGAAGCGCGCCGAGATGGCGGCGATGAGCCGTTCGAAGCGCAGGCGCTCCTGCAATGCCGCCTCGGCGCGGTTGCGCCTGGTGACGTCGCGGAAGCTCCACACCCGCCCGACCGGCCGCCCCTCGAGGTGCTGCGGGATCGAGGAGTGCTCGAAGATGCGGCCGTCGGCGAGCGCCACGACCTCGAAGCTCTCGCCTTCGGGGTCGGCCCGGGTCTTGCGCAGCGCGGCG
>DATKFK010000916.1:0-2306 GCA_035544375.1 Thermoanaerobaculia bacterium | reverse complement strand
CAGGCCGAGGCCCAGCGTGGTTTTTCCGGAGCCGGATTCGCCGACCACGCCCAGCGTCTCTCCGGAGTGGACCGTGATGTCGATGCCGTCGACAGCCTTCACATAGCCGGTGACGCGGCGGAGCACGCCCGCGCGGATCGGGAACCAGACCCTGAACCCCTTGGCCTCGAGCAGCACCGGCGGCGGTGCCGCATGCCGCACCGGCTGGCCCTTGGGCGCTGACTCCAGCAGGTGACGCGTATAGGGGTGCGCGGGCCGCGCGAAGACATCGGCCGTGGCGCCGGTCTCGACGATCTCGCCCTTGGTCATCACGGCGACGCGGCTCGCGACCTTCTGCACGATGGTGAGGTCGTGCGTGATCAGCAGGAGCGCCATGCCGAAACGCTGCTGCAGGTCGCGAAGCAGCTTCAGGATCTGCGCCTGGATGGTGACGTCGAGCGCGGTGGTGGGCTCGTCCGCGATCAGCAGGTCCGGCTCGTTGGCGAGCGCCATGGCGATCATGATCCGCTGCCGCTGGCCGCCGGAGAGCTGGTGCGGGTAGGCATCGAGGCGCTTTTCCGCCTCGGGCAGCCCCACCAAGTGCAACAATTCGATCACCCGTCCGCGCGCCGCCATTCCGCGCAGACCCTTGTGGAGATAGAGCGCCTCCGCGATCTGCTTTTCCACCGTGTGGAGCGGGTTGAGCGAGGTCATGGGCTCCTGGAACACCATGGCGATGCGGCCGCCCCGGATCGCCTGCAGCTGGCGTGGCGATGCCCGCACGAGATCCTGGCCCTCGAAGAGGATGCGGCTCTCGGGATCGTGGCGCGCCGGCGGGTAGGGCAGCAGCCGAAGGATCGAAAGCGCGGTCACCGACTTCCCCGACCCGCTCTCGCCCACCAGTGCCAGCGTCTCGCCTTTCGCCAGGTCGAGCGAAACCCGCTTCACCGCCTCGACGCGAGTCTCGGCCGTCTCAAAAGTGACGGAGAGGTTTCGGATGGAGAGGAGCGGCTCAGCCATTGGTGCTCAACCAACAGTCTTGCGTGGATCGAATGCGTCGCGGACCGCCTCGCCGATGAAAACAAGAAGGCTCAGCATCACGCCGAGCGAGACAAATGCCGTAAAGCCCAGCCACGGCGCGTTCAGATTGTTCTTGCCCTGCGCAAGGAGCTCGCCCAGGGACGGCGAACCGACGGGGAGTCCGAATCCCAGGAAATCAAGCGCCGTGAGCGTGGTGACGCCGCCGCTGAGGATGAACGGCATGAAAGTGAGGGTGGCGACCATGGCGTTGGGCAGCACGTGGCGTACGATGATCACGGAGTTGGAGACGCCGAGCGCGCGTGCCGCTCGCACATAGTCGAAATTGCGCGCGCGCAGGAACTCCGCACGCACGAGATCGACCAGCCCCATCCAGGAGAACAGCAGCATTAGGCCCAGGAGCCACCAGAAATTCGGCTGCACGATGCTGGCAAGGATGATCAGGAGATAGAGGATGGGGAGCGCGCCCCAGATCTCCATGAATCGCTGGAACAGCAGGTCGGTGAGCCCGCCGAAATACCCTTGCACCGCGCCAGCTGCGACGCCGATGACCGAGGAAAGGAGGGTGAGCGCCAGCCCGAACAGCACGGAGATCCGAAACCCGTAGAGCAACCGCGCCACCACGTCCCGGCCTTGGTCGTCGGTGCCGAGCCAATTCACCGCCGAGGGCGGCGAGGGCGCGGCGCCCGGCAGGTTATAGTTGATGGTGTCGTAGCTGAAAGGGATCACCGGGAAGATCATCCAGCCCTTGGCGTTGATCTCCGCGGCCACCACGGGGTCGCGGTAGTCCGCCTCGGTCGGGAACACGCCGCCGAACTCCGTCTCGGGGTAGCTCACCAGAAAGGGCAGATAGAAAGCGCCGGCGTAGCGGACCAGCAGCGGCTTGTCGTTGGCGATCACCTCGGAGACCAGGCTCAACCCGAAGATCGCCAGGAAGAGCCAGAGCGACCAGAAGCCCCGGCGGTTGGCGCGGAAATTCGCGAGCCGGCGGCGCGTGAGCGGTGTCACGCGGAAGCCGAGCACGCGCTCCCCGGCGCCTGAAACCGCCCCGACCGCGCTCATGCCCCGCGCGTCCCGAAATCGATGCGGGGATCGACCACGGTGTAGGTGAGGTCGGTAACCAGCTTCATCACCATGCCCACCAGCGTGAAGACGTAGAGCGTCGAGAACATGATGGGATAGTCGCGGTTGATCGCGGCCTCGTAGCCGAGCAGCCCCATCCCGTCGAGCGAGAAGATCGATTCGATGAGGAAGGTGCCGGTGAAGAGGATCCCGATGAAGGCCGCCGG
>DATKFK010000915.1:0-12742 GCA_035544375.1 Thermoanaerobaculia bacterium | reverse complement strand
CCTGCGGCGGCTGTCGGCGATCGGCGTCACCGGCGCCTTCGTGGTCTACGAAGGCGGCAGCGTGTCGAGCCCGGCCGTGCGGGTGACCCAGGGGGATGCGTCGGCGGTCTACCCGGGCCGCTGGCTGGCCATCGACCCGGTGGGGGAGGGTGGCATCCGGGTACAGGGCCACCGCTATCGCGGCCGCATCCTGGTGTTCCTCAACGACCGCGGCACCCTCAACCTGATCAACGAGCTGCCGGTCGAGGACTACCTGCGTGGCGTGGTGCCGAGCGAGATGGGGCCCGAGCAGTACCGCCAGCTCGAGGCGCTGAAGGCGCAGGCGGTGGCGGCGCGGACCTACACGCTGAGAAACCTTGGCGAGTTCTCGCGCGAGGGTTACGACATCTGTGCGACGCCGCGCTGCCAGGTCTACGGCGGCATGGACGTCGAGCACCCGCTCTCCGACCGGGCGGTGACGGAGACCGCCGGGCAGGTGCTGCTCTACGGCGGCGAGCTGGTCGACGCGCTGTACAGCTCGACCTGCGGCGGCCACACCGAGGACGTGAAGGTGATGTTCCCGTTCAAGGAGGAACCGTACTTGAAGGGCGTCCCCTGCATGGAGGAGGGCATGGTGCGGTTGGATGGGGACCTGCCGCCGGGGATCCCGTTCCCGGGGGGCCTGACGCGGCGGCTGCTGCCGACCTTCGCGGCCGGCGGCAACCCGGTGCAGGAGCTGGCGGCCCGCATCGAGCACCTGGCGCTGCTCGCCGGGCTGCCGGCGCCCGACAACTTCCGGCTGGTGTCACTGGACCGCCGCCAGGTGGCGCACTTCGTCGCGTCCTCGTTCGACCTGGCGCTCGACGCCAAGGTGCTGCTGGCGCCGCAGGACGTCGCCTACCTGGTCAAGGACCCGCCGGCCGATTGGAGCGAGGAGGACCGGCGCCGCGCCGCTTACCTGGCGAAGAGCGGGCTGCTCACCGGTCCGCCCGACCAGCCGCTGCGCGAGGACGAGGTGGAGCGGATGCTGCTCGCCCTGGCCGAGATGCTGCAGGTGGTGCATCGCGAACAGGTCTCGTTCCTCTCGCTCGTCGACGGCAAGCTGACCGTGCGCTCGGGCAAGGAGGACCGCACCCTCCCGCTGCCGGAGCGGCTGGCGACCTTCCGCCGGCGCGGTCCCGAGCTGACGGCCGCGGGGCTGGGCCTGGTGCCCGGGGACAACGTGACCCTCTACTGGCAGGACGTCCATCTGCTCGCCGCCGTCCAGGAGGTCAACCTCGAAGGGGTGGCCTTCGACCGCTCCAGCTCCTACAGCTCGTGGACCCGCTACCACAGCGACTCGCAGCTGGCGACCACGATCGGCACCCGCTTTCCCGGGTTGGGGTTCCGCGGCTTCGAGATCCTCGAGCGCGGCGCCTCCGGGCGGGTGGGCAAGATCCGCATCGAAGGCGACGCCGGCCGCACTGCCGAGGTGGACGGCCTGGCGGTGCGCTGGACGCTGGACGTGCCGGACACCCTGTTCACCGCCAAGCGCCTGGCCCCGCCCCACCACGAGGCCGGCTGGCTGTTCACCGGCCGCGGCTGGGGCCACGGCGTCGGCCTCTGCCAGGTGGGCGCCTACGGCATGGCGCAACGCGGCCATACCTACCGCGAGATCCTGTATCACTACTACTCGGGGGTCGAGCTGTCGCGGGTGCGCGTCGAGCCGGCGCCGGGCGCGAAGGACGCCGCCGGGCAGGGCAGCCGGTGACGGACCGCCCTCCCGGGCCGGGGCCGTGGTGAGACGGCCGTGAGCGGCCGGGCCGACGGCCTCGCGCGCTACATCGATCACACGCTGCTGCGGCCGGAGGCGCCGGCCGCGGCGATGGAGCGGCTGGTCGCCGAGGCGGCGGAGCACGGGTTCGCCGCGGTCTGCCTGCCGCCGGTGCACGTCGCGGCGGCGGCGCGCGCCCTCGCCGGCACGGCGGTGCGCACCGGCACCGTCGTCGCCTTCCCGTTCGGCTACGTGCAGCCCGCGGTCCGCGTCGCCGAGTCGCAGCGCGCCATCCAGGACGGCGCCCAGGAGCTGGACACGGTGATGAACCTGTCGTGGTTCCTGGGGGGCGAGGACCCGCGGGTGCTCGACGACCTGGCGGCCTGGGTGGCGGCGGCGCGCGCCGAGCGCGGCGGCCTCACGCTCAAGGTCATCCTCGAGGCGGCGCTCCTGTCGGCGGACCAGAAGGTGCGGGCCGCCCGCCTGGCCGCCGCCGCCGGGGCCGACTTCGTCAAGACCTCGACCGGCTTCCAGCAGCCGGCCGCGCCGGCCGACGCGGCGGCAGCGCCGGCCCCCGCCGGCGCGACGGTCGAGGACGTCGCGCTGCTCGTGCGCGCCGTCGGCCCCGCGGTCGCCGTCAAGGCCGCGGGCGGCATCCGCGACGCCGCCACCGCCCGCGCGCTGATCGCCGCCGGCGCCCGCCGCCTGGGCACCTCGAGCGGCCTGGCGATCGTTGGCGCCGCGTCGCCCCAACGGCAGTAGCCCATGGATCGCAACCTCAAGCTGTGGGTGGGGCTCTGCGTCGCGTTGGGCCTGGCGATGGCGGCCTGCGGCCTGTGGCCGGGGGCCCTGCCGGCGGACGCGGACCCTGCGGCCTGGCGGCTCATGGCGGCGGTTGGAACGGCGCTGGCCGCCTTTGCCCTCGCCCTTGGCGCGGGCATCGCGCTGGGTGGGGGCCCCCTGGGCAGTGGCCGGCTCGGCCGGATCTTCGCCGCCGATGACGGCGCGCCTGACGGCGCCTCTGCGGCCGCTGCCGGCGCTGCTGCCAGCGCCAGCGCCGCCGCCGGGCCCACCGGCGAGGCCGGCCCAGCCGGCCCGGCCGGCCCGGCCGGCGCGGTCGCGCGCGCGGTGCGGAGCCCTTACACGACGCTGTTCCTCGCCAGCTTCGCCGCCCTCTTTGTCGAGCTGATGTTGATCCGGTACGCCAGCTCGCAGATCCGCATCTTCGCCTTCTACAAGAACGTGCCCCTGGTGGCCGCCTTCCTCGGCCTCGGGCTCGGCTGCTGCCTGGGGCGCGGCCGCGCCCGCCATGCCCTGCTGTTCCTGCTGTGGCTGGTGCCGCTCGCCGCCGCGCTGGCTCAGGGCACGGTGGCCGTCGACTTCGCGCTCGGCCGGTGGGCGGCCTTCGGCAGCAGCGAGCACGTCCTGGGCGGGGGCGCCGAGGCCGGGGCCCGGTCGCGCCCGGTCGAGGAATGGGTGGCGCAGCTCGCGATGGGGCTGTTCTGCGCCGTGCTGCTCGCCGCCGTCGCCTCCCTCTTCGCGCTGCTCGGACGGCTGCTGGGAGACGCCTTCGAGCGGGTGCCCCGGCTCCCCGGCTACACCGCCAACCTGCTCGGCAGCCTCGCCGGCATCCTCGCCTTCGCCGCCCTGTGCTATCTCGAGACGCCGCCCGCCGTCTGGTTCGCGGTGGGCCTCCTGCCCCTGCTGTGGTGGGCCGGCGGCCGCGCGCGCGCCGGCATGGCGCTCGTGCTGATCGCCGCGAGCGTCCTTTTGGTCTGGCCCTCGACCGGCGAGACCGTCTGGTCGCGGTATCAGAAACTGGTCGGCCGCGTCATCCAGCAGGCAGTGCCTGGCGGCCGGCAGACCGCGCCCGGCGGCCCGCAGGCAGCGCCTGACGGCCAGCGGGCAGCAGCTATCGGCCAGCAGGCAGCGCCTGGCGGCCAGCAGGCAGCGCCTGACGGCCAGCAGGAAGCGCCTGACGGCGCAGGGGCGGCCGCGCCCGCCTATCTCCTGCAGATCTCGGACGTGTTCTACCAGGTGGCGATGGATCTCCGGCCGGCGGCGATCGCCAGGCTCGGACGCAATCCCTTCCCGCACTACGATGCCGCCTTCCGCCTGGCGCCGCGCAAGGATCGCGTGCTGATCGTGGGCGCGGGGACCGGCAATGACGTGGCGGCGGCCCTGCGCGCCGGCGCGAGGGCGATCGACGCGGTGGACATCGACGACGCGATCGTCCGGCTCGGCCGCCTGCACCACCCCGAGCATCCCTACGACGACCCGCGGGTGCACGTGATCGTTGACGACGCCCGCCGCGCCTTCCGCCGCCTGCCCGCGGGGACCTACGACACGATCGTCTTCGGTCTGCTCGACTCGCACACCCAGCTCGGCATCTCGAGCGTCCGCCTGGACAATTACGTCTTCACGCTCGAGAGCCTGGCCGCCGCCCGGCGCCTGCTGCGGCCCGGCGGTTCCCTCGTCATCACCGCCGTGACCCTGCGCGGGTGGCTCCAGGACCGCTTCGCCGCCATGCTGGGCGCGACGTGCGACACGCCGGTCGTCTGGTTCCGCTCGGGGCTTGCCAGCACCTACGCCTGCCAGGTGACGGACCCGCGGGGCCCGCATCGCGCCGCGGCCGCGCCGCCCGCGGGCCGGCCGCTCCTCGACCTGGCGCGCCGCCGCGGTCCGCAGGTCTACCCGTCGCTCGGCGGTCCGGCCGGCGCCGCGGCCGACGCGGCCGTCCTGCCGACCGACGACTGGCCCTTCCTCTACCTGCCGGACCGGCGGATCCCGCGGGCCTACCTGGTGGTGGTGGCGATGCTGGCGGCGGCTTCGCTCGCGGTGCTCAAGGTGGGCGGTCTCGAGCCCGGGCGCTTCGGCGCCTTCCACGGCCACCTGTTCTTCCTCGGCGCCGCCTTCCTGCTGATGGAGGTGTATGCCATCAACCGGCTGGCCCTGCTCTTCGGCACCACCTGGCTGGTGTCGGCGGTGACCATCGGCGTGGTGCTGCTGATGATCGTGGCCGCGAACCTGACGGTCGAGCTGGCCGGCGCCATCCCCGTCCCGCCGGCTTACGCCGCGCTCGCGGTCTTCCTGGCGGCCGGCTATCTCGTCGGCCCCGCGGCCGCCCTGGGCCGCGGCACCTGGGCGGCACTCCTGTATGCGCTCCTGCTGCTCGCCCCGGTCTACTTCGCGGGCCTCGTTTTCTCCCGGTCCTTCAGCCGCGCCGCGGCCAGCGGGCCGGCGATCGGCGTCAACATCCTTGGGGCCGTCGTCGGCGGCTGGGCCGAGTACTCGACCATGGCGGTGGGCATCCGCGGCCTCGCCCTCCTCGCCCTCGCCTTCTATCTCGCCTCGTGGCTGGCGCTGCGGCGCTGGGAGCGGCAGCCCCAAGCCGTCGCAGCGCCGGCCCCCGCGGTCTGACGCGGCCCAGTCAGCGCAGGGCGGCGCGGGCCTGCGGCAGCAGCTCTCCCACCATCGCCGGCTGGTCACGCATCGCGTCCCGCCCGGCCCGCAGCAGCGCCGCTGCCGGCGCCCGCTCGCCGCGTCGCTCGAGGCAGCTGCCGAGCAGCAGCCGGGCCTCGGCGAGGACCCATGGGGTGGCGCCGCCGTGCGCCTCCATCGCCGCCAGGGTGCGGCGCAGGATCGGCTCGGCCTCGGCCTGCCGCCGGCTGCCGAGCAGCATGCCGCCGTAGGCCAGCGGGATGCGCACGAAGTGCGGGTCGGCGTCCGTATGGAGCTGGCGCAGGATGTCCATGGCCTCGCGGAGGTGTGTTTCGGCGCCGGCCGCCATGCCGGCCTCGGCCTCGGCGACGCCCAGCTCCCGCAGGGCGATCGCCGTCTGGGCGTGCACCGGCCCGAGCGCCCGCCGGTAGATCGCCACCGCCTCCTGCGCCAGCGGCACCGCCTCCGCGGCGCGCCCGGTCCGCACCAGCAGGCCGCCCAGGTTTTCGAGGTTCTGCGCCACGTCGGCGTGCTGGTCGCCCAGCCGGCGCCGCCGCGCGGCGAGGGTCTCGCGCAGCAGGCGTTCGGCCTCGGCGAGCCGGCCCTCGTAGCGCAGGGTCATCGCCAGGTTCCCCTTCGCGCTCGAGGTGTCGGGATGCTCGTCGCCCAGGGCGGCGGCGGAGCGCTGCACGACCTGGCGGAACAGCGCCTCGGCACCGGCGAGATCGTTGCGGCGGTACCTCAGGGTGGCGAGGAAGTTCATGCACTCCGTCACCTGCCGGTGGCCTTCGCCCAGCGAGCGCCGGAAGATGGCCAGAGCCGCGGCCACCTCGCGCTCGGCGGCATCGTAGCTGCCGCGCGTGTCGTCGAGGTCGGCCAGGGCGAGCCTGGTGAAGCCGACGTCGGGGTGGTCGGGGCCGAGCACGCGCTCGCGCAACGCCAATGCCTTGCCGAGCTTGGCTGCCGCCTCGTCGAAGCGATTGAGGTACACCAGGTCGCTGCCGAAGTCGGAGAGCGTCGCGGCGACGGCAGGATGCGTGTCGCCAAGCACCCGCTCCCGGATCTCGAGCGCCTGGGCATAGAGGCCGGCCGCGGCGCCGTAGCGCCCCCGGTCCTGGGTGTTGGCGGCGAGCTCGCTCAGCAGCTGCGCCACTCGCAGCTCGCCGGCGGACCCGGCGGCCCCGGCGGACCCGGTGGCCCCGGCCGAGCCGGCCGGGGCGGCCGCGCCGCGGCGTGACATGGTCAGCGCCTGGCCGTAGAGGGCCTCGGCGCCGGCGAGATCGCCGGTCTTGTGCTGCAGGTTCGCCAGGCATTCGAGGCTGGCTGCCAGCGGCAGGGCCGCTTGCCTTCCCACCGCGCGGCGGCGCAGTGCCAGCGCCTCCCGCAGCAGCGGTCCGGCGGCGCGGTAATCGGCCTGTTGCGTCAGGATCGTTCCCAGCTGCTCGAGGCTGTCGGCGACCTGCGGCTCGCCGGCGCCGGGGCTGGCTCGCCGCAGGGCGAGGGCCTCCGCGGCCAGCGGCCGGGCGCGGTCGAAAAGACCGAGCGAGGCGTGGATGGTGGCCAGCGTGTAGAGCAGCCGGGCGCGCACCGCCGGCTGGCCGGCGAGCTCGCCGCGGATGCGCCCCGCCGCCTCGTCGAGCAGCTCCCGCGCGGTGACCGCGGCGCCGCGGGCGTGCGACGGGTCGGAGCCCTCGAACAGGCTCATGACGAAGCGGGTCACCTCGCCGGCCGTCTGCGCCTCGGCCTCGGCGCGCCGGGCTTCGCGGGCCTTCTCGCGCGCCTGCCAGCCGGCGAACCCCAGCGCGGCGAGCAGCATCGCCAGCAACAGCCCGGTGGCGGCGACCGCCAGCCGGTGGCGCCGCACGAACTTGCCCAGCCGGTAACCGGGGGTGTCCGGGCGGGCGCGGATCGGCAGGCCCGCAAGGTGACGCCGCAGGTCCTCGGCAAGCGCATCGGCCGAGGCGTACCGGCGCTCGGGCGCCTGCCGCAACGCCGTCATCACAATGGTGTCGAGGTCGCCGCGCAGGCGCCGCCGGATGCGCAGGCGGGCGCGCGGATCGGCGCCGGCAGCAGCCTGGCCGGCTGGCGGCTCGGCCACGGTGCTGGGCCGCGGCGGCTCCCAGCCGGCCGCCGCCCGCGCCAGCGCCGGCGCCAGCTCGCCGCCGGGTCCACCGCCGGCCGGCACTGCCGGTCGGCGCCCGGCCAGCAGCTCGTAGAGCACCACGCCCAGGGCGTAGACGTCGGTGGCGGTGGTCACCGGCTCGCCGCGCAGCTGCTCGGGTGCGGCGTAGGCCGGGGTCAGCGGCGGCGCGGTGCGGGTGAGGCCCTCGGCCGCCTGCTCCCCGAGCAGCTTGGCGATGCCGAAGTCCAGGAGCTTGACCTCGGAGTCGGCCGTGACCAGGATGTTCGAGGGTTTCAGATCGCGGTGGACGACCAGGCTGCGGTGAGCGTGCTGCACGGCGCCGCAGACGCCCAGGAACAGCCGCAGGCGCTGCTCGGGGGCGAGCGCATGGCGGTCGCAAAAGGCGGTGATGGGCGTGCCGGCGACGAGCTCCATCACGAAGTAGGGCAGCCCTTCAGGCGACACGCCGCCGTCGAGCAGCCGCGCGATGTTGGGGTGCTGGAGCAGGGCGAGGATCTGGCGCTCGCGCACGAACCGCCGGCGCAGCTCGTCGCCGAAGAAGCCCTGGCGGACGACCTTCAACGCCACCTGCTGATCGAACTGGCCGTCGACGCGCTCGGCCAGGAAGACGGTCCCCATGCCGCCGCGGCCGAGCTCGCGCACGATCCGGTACGACCCCAGCCGGCGGCCGTCCCAGGAGGCCTCCGCCGGATCGCCGCCGGTCTCGCCGAACCACGCTCCCAGCTGCTCGGCGGCCGGCGCGGCGAGGAAATCGCCGGCCCGCTCGTCGGCGGCGGCCAGGGCCTCGACCCGCCGCCGCAGCTCGGGATCGGCCGCGCACTGCGCCGCGAGCCAGGCCTCCCGCTCGGCGTCGGGCAGCTCGACGGCGCGCTGGAAAAGCGTCAGGGCGCGCCGCGAGAGATCCTGCCGCCCGGTCGTCGTCACTCGGCGCCCGACGGGTGGAGGGCGTCGAAGAGAAAGGCCCGCGCGGTCCGCCAGTCGCGCTTGACCGTGGCCGGCGACAGGGTCAGCACCGCCGCCGTCTCCTCGATCGAGAGCCCGGCGAAGTAACGCAGCTCGACCAGCCGGCCGAGCCTTTCGTCGAGGCGCGCGAGCCGCTCCAAGGCGTCGTCGAGCGCCAGGACGTCGTGGGCGCGAGGGTCGGCGGCCTGCTCGAGATCCATGTCCGTGATCCACAGCCCGCCGCCGCGCTTGACCGCGGCCCGGCCGCGAGCGTGATCCACCAGGATCTGGCGCATCGCCCGCGCCGCCAGCGCATAGAAGTGGTGCCGGTCGTTGGCGCGGGAGCTGCCGCGGACGAGCTTGAGATAGGCCTCGTGCACCAGGGCCGTGGTCCGCAGGGTCTCGCCGGAGCTGCGGCGGCCGACCTCGCGGTGCGCCAGCGCGTGGAGCTGCCTGTAGACCAGGCTGAAGAGGCGGTCCGAGGCGCCGTCCTCGCCGCGCCGCCAGGAAGCCAGCAACCGGCTGAACTCGGTCTCGGGCGCGGTCATGGGTATGGCGGGCCTATTCCGGGGCGCGGCGCGGCGTGTGGAACGCCACGTAGAGCGAGGGCACGGCGAGCAGGGTCACCAGCGTCGACAGGCCCAGGCCGCCGATCACCGCCAGGGCGAGCGGCTTCTGCAGCTCGGCGCCGGCGCCGAGCCCCAGGGCCAGCGGCAGCAGGCCGAACAGGGTGCAGAGCGTGGTCATCAGGATCGGCCGCAGCCGGATGCGGGCCGCGGTCTCGATGGCGTCGCGCAGAGGCGCGCCCTCGTCGCGCAGGCGGTGGGCGTAGTCGAGCATCACGATGCCGTTCTTCACCACCAGCCCGATGAGCAGGATCAGGCCCATCGCCGAGGAGACGTTGAGCTCGGTGCCGGTGACCCACAGCAGCGCGAAGGCGCCGGCGAGCGACAGCGGCGCGGCGGCGAGCAGCAGCGCCGCCGGCAGCCAGGAGCGGAACTGGAACAGCAGGATGACCAGGACCAGCGAAGCGGAGACCCCAAAGACGGTCAGCAGCTCGCGAAACGACTGGCGCTGCGACTCGTACTGGCCGCCGACCTCGATCGACGTGCCGGTGGGCAGGCGCAGCGACCGCAGGCGCTGCTGGATCTCGGCGACCGCGCCGCCGAGGTCGCGCCCCTCGAGCCGGGCGGTGAGCAGCGCCATCTGGCGCAGGTCCTCGCGGACCAGCACGTTCTGGCCGGAGGCGGCCACCGGGTGGCCGAGGCTGGCCAGCGGCACCAGCGCGCCGTCGGCGCCGCGGACCTGGGTCGAGGCGAGCCACGCCGGGTCCAGGCGCAGGCGGTCGGGATAGCGCACCCGCACCGGGATGGTGCGGTCCGGCAGGCGCAGCTCCGTCGAGGCGTCGCCCAGCCAGCTGGCCGCCAGCTGGCCGGCAACCTGCTCGACCGTGAGGCCCAGGCGGCCGGCGGCCACCGGGTCGATCTGCCACGTGACCTCGGGGTTGCCGCGCTCGACGCCGACCACGTCGACGACGCCGTGCACCTGCGACAGCAGCGGCTCAACCTGCTCGGCGATGCCGCCGAGCACCTCGGGGTCGTCGCCGAAGATCTTGATCTCGATCGGCGCCGCCGCCCCCTCCAGATCGCCGAGCATGTCCTGCAGGATCTGGGTGAACTCGATGTCGACGCCGGGCAGCGCCTCCTTGACCTTGGCGCGCAGGCCGTCCATCACCTCCTCGGCCGAGCGCCCGCGCTGGCCGCGCGGTTTCAGGCGGATCAGCACGTCGCCCTTGTTCTGCTGCGTCGCGTAGAGGCCCATCTCGGCGCCGGTGCGGCGGGAGAAGGCGGCCACCTCGGGGGTCGCCGCGACCAGCCGCTCGATCGTCCGGATCATGCGGTCGGTCTCGGCCAGCGCGGTGCCGGGCGGGGTCAGGTAATCGATCACGAACCCGCCCTCGTCCATCTGCGGCAGGAAGCCGTTGGGGATCTTCCAGCCCAAAAGGACCCCGGCCACGGCGAGGAGCGCGAAGGCGACGAGCGCCCAGCGCGGCCGGCGCAGGGCGGCCCCGAGCGCCCGCCCGTACACGGCTTCGAGGCGCGCCCCCCAGCGCGGCCCGGCGTGGCCGGCCGGGCTGGCCTCGCCGGCATCCCCGGCGCCGTCCACGCGGCGCGCGCCGTCCGCGCCGCGCGCGCCCCGGGCGTCGCTTTCAGCCCGCCGCCGCCGCCGGCCGAAGACCCGGCGCGACAGCAGCGGGATGAGGGTGAGCGCCAGCGCCAGGGAAACCAGCACGGAGACCGACAGGGTCAGCGACAGGGCGCGGAAGAACTGGCCCACCACTCCCGAGAGCAGCCCCAGGGGCGCCAGCACCACCACCGTGGTCAGGGTGGAGCCGACCACCGGCGCCACCAGCTCCTCGGTCGCATGGTCGACCTCGGCCGCGGCGTCGCCGCCTTGCCCCAGGCGGCGGTGGACGTTTTCGATCACCACCACCGCGTCGTCGATGACCAGGCCGATGGCGACCGCCAGGCCGCCCATCGACATCAGGTTGATCGATTCGCCGAACAGCCGCATGAACAGGAACGTGATCAGCACCGTCAGCGGCAGGGTGAGGGCGGCGATGGCCGTCATCCGCCAGTTGCCGAGGAAGACGATGAGCACCACGACGGCCAGCAGGCCGCCGATGAGGATGGCGTCGCGCACGTTGGCGATGGCGGTCGCGACGAACTCGGCGAGGTCGTAGACCTTGGAGATGTGCAGGCCCGAGGGCAGGGCCGGCGCGATGCTCGTCGCCAGTGCCTGCTCGATGCCGGCCTTGACGGTCAGGACGTCGGTGTTGATCTGCTGCGACAGCGTGATCAGCGCCGCGTCGCGGCCGTTGCCGGTGGCGAGCGTGGTGCGGTCCGGCGAGCCGGGGAAGACCTGTGCCACGTCGGCGACGCGCAGCGTGGCGCCCTTGCGCACCGCGATCGGCGTCGCCGCGACGTCGTCGGCGGCGTGCCAGGAGTCCGAGGCCAGGACCAGGAACTGCCGTCCGCCGGAGTCGTAGCGGCCGACCGGCGCCAGCTGGTTGGCGGCCGCCAGGGCGGCGCTCAGCTCCTTGAGCGTCATGCCGGCGGCGAGCAGGCGGTCCGGATCGGCCACCACCTCGATCTCGCGGGTGTCGCTCGCCTGCACCTCGACCCTGCCGACGCCGGGAACGCGGGAGAAGGCCGGGCGCATGAGGTAGTAGGCGTAGTCGCGCAGGTCGGCGATCGGCAGGCCGCCGGTAAGGATCAGGCTGTACATCGGGAACGTGGCCGGCGAGAGGCGCTCCACCTGCAGGTCGAGGTCGGCCGGCATGCCGCCGCGCGCCTCGGCGATCCGCGCCTGCACCTGCTGTAAGGCGAGGTCCATGTTGGTGGCGGGCTCGAACAGGCAGGAGATCTCGGTGGCGCCGCGGAAGGTGCGCGAGCGCACCCGGCGGATGCCTGGCACCTCGCGGATCGCCTGCTCGAGCGGCCGGGTGACGGTCAGCATCATCGAGCGGGCGGGCAGGATGCCGCTGTGCGCCACCACCACGATGCGCGGAAACTGCAGCGGCGGGTAGATGCTGCTGGCGAGCGACGGCAGCGCGATGGCGCCGGCAAGCGCCAGCAGCACCACCAGCAGCAGGATGGCGCCCTGGTGGCGGGCGGCGGCGCCGACGAAGCTCACCCGCCGGTGCCTTTCGCCGCGGGCGGCGAAGGCGGCGACGCGGGGCGGGCGGCAGCACCCTGGGCGGGCGGCTTTTCCGGAGCGGCAGCGGGTGCTCCCGGAGCCGCCGGCGATCCCGCGGCGCCCGGCGCTTCCGCGGCGCCCGGCGCGGCCTCCTCGGCGGCGGGGGCCGGCATGGTCGCGGCGCCGTCGGGGAGGGCGTTCTGGCCGCTCACCACCACCCTGTCGCCGGGCGCGACGCCGGCGAGGATCTCGGCCTGCCCGGCGGCGACGATGCCGACCCGGACGGGCCGCCGATGTGCCTTGGCCTGCGCGTCGACGACGAACAGGTAGCTCTGCGTCCCTTCCTGCACCAGCGCCGCGGCCGGCACCAGCACCGCGCCGGCGTCCGGCTGGCCCTGGATCTCGACGCGGACCGGGGTGCCGGCGGGGAGGTGCGTGGGCGCCGCGAAGGTCAGCCGGACGGTGGCCGCCGCGGTGGTCGGATCGACCGCCGCCGGGCGGGAGAGCACCGTGCCGCCCTCCGGCGGATAGGATGCGGGCCCGGTCACCGTGGCGGGGCTTCCCACCACCACCCGTCCCAGGTCGGCCAGGGGCACCGCGGCCTCGATCTGCAGCCGGCTGGGGTCCACCAGGCGCAGGATGGGATCGGTTGCCGAGGCGTCCACCAGGTCGCCGGGGTTGTGGCCGCGCGCCGCCACCACGCCGGCGAAGGGGGCGCGCACGACCTGACGGCCGGCCAGCGCGCCGGCGGCGGTGCGGGCGGTCTTGGCGGCGGCGACCGCGGC
>DATKFK010000914.1:0-4857 GCA_035544375.1 Thermoanaerobaculia bacterium | reverse complement strand
TGATGGCGGCGATCAGCGTGACGAAGAGCATCTGCGTGTCGCCGAAGTCCGCATTGCCGAAGTCGTCCTGAACCAGGTCGGAGAGGCTCGGGTCCTGGTCCGCGGTTGTTTTCATCGCGTCCGTGTTCCCCGCGCCGGCGAGGGCGTTCTGCTTGCCCTGGGTGATCGCCTTGGCGCCGGCGAACGAAAAGGCGCTCATCCCTGACAACAAAAGCAGGTTGTTGGGGATGGTTATGGCGCCGAGCAGCAGGTTGCCGCTGGCGCAGAAGCGCAGCCAGAGCGTCGACAGGTAGGTCACCATCACGACCAAGAACCAGAGGGCGAGCTGGGTTTTCGAGTTACTGGTGCGCCCGTCGAGGCCCACCACGAGCTTGCCGAAATTCTTACCCAGCGCCGCCAGGCCGAAGCCCAGGACCACCAGGGTGGCGCCGAGGAACGTCACGAGCCGCCGCCACGCTCCGATCGGCAGCCTCTCGACCTCGACGGACGGCTGCGCCGCCGGCGGCGTCGGCTGGTTGCCGACGCTCAGCAGGTCGTGTGGAGCGAGAGTCTTGGCTTGCAGTTGCGCGTGCAGCGCCTTGGCCGCCGCGTCGTTGCCGGTCGCCGGGATCACCGTATCGGGACCCGGCAGGCCGCTCTTCAAAGCCGCGGCCATCTTGGCCTCTGCCGCGGCCGCCGCCTTCTGCGCCGCCACGGCGGTCTTCTCGGCCTCTGCGGCCGCGGTGGCCGCGCGCGCTGCCTTGGCCGCTTCGCTCGTCAGATTCGCCGCCTCCTTCGCCTTCGCCGCGGACCCGGCCGCCGCAGCCGCAGCGGCGGCCGTCTTCGCCGTCGTCCTGGCGACGTCCTGTGCTGCGGCCGCGTCCTCCGTCGCCTTCGTCGACGCAGCCTGCAGGCGCTTTTCCTCGGCCACCATCGCCGCCGGCGTCGTCCCGACCGTGATGCTGGACAGGTCGGGCGCGACCGCCACCAACTGCGCCTCATGCGTCTCCGAAACAGGCACGGGGAGAGCGAAGTAGGGCCACGCACAGGTGCCCAATCCGATCAGGAGCAAGACGCAGATGACCCATAACGCCCATATTGGCCCGCTGCTCAGCTTCACAGGTGACCTCCCCAATGCGGTCGCAGCGCTGCGGATGGAGCTCCGCAAAAGCGACCGTCTGAGAGGAGAGACGGACGCCGGTGGTGAAAATCCCGGTTGGCGGGCGCCGATCGGCGTGCAGGCCCCGGCAGTGGCGGGCGGTGCGGGTGCTGCGGGAGCCGTGGGCGAGCGGTGTGGCTGTCGTTTCCCTGGTGTGGCGGCTGCTCGGGCGGCAGCTCGGGGGCCTGTGGATGAATTGATTTAGGGTAGTACGACGGACTTGCCGGTGGCCTATCTCACGTTTGCCAAGGTTCGCACGGCGAGCACTTCATCCGCTCGCATCGGCTCGATGGCCGACACCGGAACTGCGACCACGGCGTTGGACTCTCCGAGGGCGTTGAAGACTTCGACCAGCGCGCCCTCCTCTCCACCTTGGGGATGGGCTACGTAGTCCACTACTACTCCGACATCCCTTGCCGTAGGCCGCTCTCGTCGAGATCCTGCGTGAGCGCTCCTCCTCGCAAACCATGACTCCCCCGACCACGACCGCGACCGTCGGTCGCCCGCCGAGGAGCTCGCCCTCCATCCCTAGAAGACCCGTCCCGCCGCGCGCCTCAGTCCTCGATCCCGAGCAGCTTCCGCACCGCCTCCCGCACCAGCGAGGATTCCGACCGCCGCTCCTGGAAAGCCCGCAGGACCCGCCGCCCCGGCCCGGGATCGCCGGACTGGCTCGAAGGCTTCGACGACGCGGTCGAGGCCGCCCGCGACGCGTTCGCGACCCGCATGGCCCTGCATCCGGACGACCAGGAGGGGCAGCGGATCCAGGACCTCGGTTTCAGGGTCGGTCCCGCGCTCGGCCCCGAGGCCCTGGACCAGGAGCTCCGCCTGTGGACTTCCACGGCGAGAAGCGCTCCAATGCAACCCACCCATCGGCCACCGATCCGCAGGCCTTAGAAGCGTAGGGCAGGCAGGGGCCCCACGGCGTCCGCGTCCGTCGAGACGCTGATGGCTCGCCAGTGTTCGCCGTCCGCGGCGCGCGTCGCCTCGGCCTGACGCACGTACTCGACGGCGTCGCTCCCCAGCAGGAGATGCGCCGGCAGGCGCTCCATGGTGGCAAGCCGGAGGATGAGCTGGGCCACTTTGGCGGGATCGCTGGTCTCGTGGCCCCAGTGGGACTTCAGGGCCTGAGACACTGCGCCGACGGACGGTTCATAGTCTGGCAACAGGGCGGGGGTGTCCTTGCTCGCGCGCAGTCCCCAGTTCGTTCGCATACCGCCTGGCTCCAGGGCGCAGACCTTGACCCCGAAGGGTGCCGCTTCCTGAGCCAGAGCTTCGGTGAATCCCCCCACCGCCCACTTCGCGGCATGGTACGCAACGCCGCCGGGCAGGGCCAGGCGACCGCCCACCGACGAGATCTGCAGAATGCAGCCACTCTTCTGCTGGCGCATCACCGGCAGCGCCGCCCGGGTCATGTAGACGACGCCGTAGAAGTTGGTGTCGACGAGCGCCTTGAATCTCTCCGCTGTCACCTGCTCGAACGGTGCGATGTCGCCGTAGCCGGCGTTATTCACCACCACATCAAGACGCCCAAAGGTGTCCACCGCGAGTTGCACCGCGGCGGCGGCCGCTCTCTCGTCGGTCACGTCGAGGGGGGCGGTGCGCACCTGATCGCCATGCTTCTTGACCAGCTCCTCCAGGCGCTGCGGGTCGCGGGCGGTCGCCACGAGACGATCACCCGAGCCGAGCACTGCATCCGCGATGTCGCGCCCCAAACCGCTGGCGCTGCCGGTTACCAGCCATACTTTCGACATGTACTCCTCCGATCCGTCCCCTTGAGTCGAGCGTTCCCTTAGCAGGGCGCTGAGAAAACGCCGTCGAAAACCTCGCCCAACTGGGTCAACGCCCGATCCGCCAGTCCTTTGATCCGTCGGATCGGGTGGCCCTGCGCGATTCGCTCATCGAGCGAACCAACCATCAACCAGGTCCCCTGCTCGCGCCGTTTTCCTCGCATGAGGTAAGGGTAACCCGAGCAGGGCCTTTTTTCAGCACCCTGCTAATCTCCGGAATGGCAGCGAGAAGGCTGTACCAGCCTTCATCGGTGATCGCGATCGTTCCGGTCAACGCAGCGTCTCGCTTACCTGTCTGCGCAAACTCACCAACTTTCGCCGCCGTCGCCCTCCGCGCCAACCTCGCTCAACCGCAGGCCGGTCTCGGCTCCAAACCTGGTTCACATCGTGGTGCGGACCTGCTCCTGCAGGTCGAGCGCCGCTGGTAGGCCGCTGGCCACCGCCCACTGTAGCAGCTCCTGAAAGGCGCTCATGAGCTGCAACTCCCCGCGCACCCGCGCTCTCTCTGATTCCCAGGCCGCGCCCGGAGCACGCCGCCGCCACCGCCGCGGACGAGGCGGCCGTCGAGCTCAGGCAAGCGACCGAGATCTCCTGACCCGGCGCCCCGTCCGCCCATCGATCTGATCGAGCGCCTTGACGTCGAGACAGTGCGCTGCACGCCGCGGGCAGGCCCGCGGAGCGATCGACCGGCCACGCCACCGCCGGCGGACCGGTGCTCCTGCCTCGACCCACCCATTCCGGCTCCACGCGTGTCTATCGCTCCATCGTGGCCTTGAGTCGCCATGAACGCGAGAGGAGGACACACCATGCCCACGCCACGTCGAGTCACCTGCGTCGACAAGGGGTCGCATCACCACGAAGGGATCACACATCTCGGAGGCAGCGGTTGGCGGGAGACGAGAGCGGAGGTGGTACGCCAGATCGAAGACGGAGACTACGAGTACTACACGCATGAAGGCGGGAAGAGGGCCGACGTCAAGGTGCGCAGCCGCGACGGCGTGAAGTATGTCCAGACGCAAGCCGACGGGGAGTGGACGGACAACCTGCTGGCGCTTGAGGCTTGCCCGCAATAGAGCCAGCGCATCGATGCGCTCCTCGAGCCCCGGCCGGGAGGCCGTCGAGCAAGGGTGCCGTTCAACACCTTGAACGGCCGCTTCGGGGTGGAGCGAACCGCCCCGGTCGATCGAATCTAGGTCCCCGGGACGGTTACGACACTGCTGGCCACGGAGCAGCCGGCCACGTTGCAGGCCGTCAGCGTCACCTCGAAGGTGCCTGCCGTCGCGTAGGTGTGGGCCGGGTTCTGCGCGCTGCTGCCGGTGCCGTCGCCAAAGGTCCAGGACCAGGTCGTCGGAGCGCCCGTGGAGGTGTCGGTGAAGATGGCAAGCTCGCTGCCACTGGACGTGAAGAAGATGAACGCTGCGATCGGCGGCGCCGACACCCGGCAGCTGCTGTTCGCCGGCAGATAGGTAAAGGCGCCGTTCACCGTGCTCGCGCAGCCGGTGATCGTGTCCGTGACCGTGACGTCGACGCTGGTCGGGAGATCGCGCACGCCCGGGAGGCCGGATCCGGTCGTGCAGGGCTGGGTCTGGAATGTGCCGGTGAACGGCGGCGTGGTCACCAGCAGCGTGCTCGCGGTCCAACCCGTCGCCGGCAAGGGCGCTTCCGGGCCGAATTGGACCTGGGTGCTCTGGGGGTTGAGAAAGTCGCCGCTGATCGTCAGCATCGTGCCGCCGAATTGGCTGCCGGCCGGCGGCATGACGCCGGCCACGACCGGCTTGGGCACGACATACGTGAACTGCGGTCCGTCGGCGCCGTCGCCGCTGCCGAGATTGGTGACGTGGACCGGACCCTGGACGTTGGAGCAGCCGCTGACCAGGGGGAGACGCGCGAGCACCTTGAGCTTGGTGGCGCTCGTGGACACCACCTGGGCGG
>DATKFK010000913.1:0-11233 GCA_035544375.1 Thermoanaerobaculia bacterium | reverse complement strand
CCAGCGGCGTCCAACCCAGCAGCCTGCCCTTCAAGCCGAGTGCCTGGGCCGACCACGCCCAGAGGTCGAACCTGTCACGATGTTCAAGGATCGTGCCGTCCTCGAAGGCGAAGCGGGCGTCGATCCGGTTGTGAACGGCGCGGCCGGTGGCGCTGAAGGTGTACCACGCCTCCCAGTGGGCGCTGCCGGCCCGGTCGTTGGCCGCCACCGTCCCGAGCTCCACCTGCAGGTCGGCGGCGCGCTCGCACAGCATCTCCCACATGGCGCGGACCCCTGAGGCGTCGAGGTCGCCGAACACCGGGTCCGAGAACTGCGCCCGCGGGTGGTAGCAGGCGGCCATGCCGGCGGCGTCGCGCCCCTGGAAGCAGGAATAGAAGCGGTTGATGAGCTGGGCGTTGGGGTGCATTACGGAAGCCTCCTGGGACGAGCTGCCAACCAGGCTGCCAGTCAAGTTGGTTCTACGCGGGCCGGCGAACCGAGGTTTCCGTCCCAGGGCGGCGGGGCCGTATGCTAACACGCTCCCTCGAGGGGGCCTCCCCGGAGAGGACCGTGCAGCCCGGACGCCATCGCAACCTGGTCACCGCCGCCCTGATGCTGAGCAACGCGCTCGCCGCCCTCGAGGCGACGGCGGTGGCGGCGGCCGTGCCGACCGCGGTCGGCGAGCTGGGCGGCATGGCCCGCTACAGCTGGGTGTTCGCGGCCTTCCTGCTGACCTGCACCGCCAGCGTGCCGCTGTACGGCAAGCTCGCCGACCTCTACGGCCGCCGCCGAGTCTTCCACTTCGCGGTGGCGGTGTTCCTGCTCGGCTCGGCGCTCTCCGGGGCGGCCGGCTCTCTCGACCAGCTGATCCTGTTCCGCGCCCTGCAGGGCCTGGGGGCGGGGGGCGTCCAGCCCATCTCGATCATCATCGTCGGGGACATCTTCACCCTCGAGGAGCGCGGCCGCATGCAGGGCCTGTTCTCGGGTGTCTGGGGCATGGCCAGCGTGCTCGGGCCGCCGCTCGGCGGGCTGATCACCGACGCCTTCTCCTGGCGCTGGATCTTCTACCTGAACCTGCCGCTGGGCCTCGCCGCCGCGTTCATCCTGGAACGCTTCCTGCGCGAGGACGAGATCGCGGCCCGGCGATCGCGGCGTCTCGACATCCTGGGCACCTTCCTGCTCACGGCAGCGGTGAGCGCGCTGCTCGTGGCGCTGCTCGAAGGCGGCGCGCTGGGCGGCTTCGGCGACCGGCGCACCCTCGCCCTGTTCGCCGCGGCGGCCTGCGGCCTGGTCCTGTTCCTTTGGCAGGAGCGCCGGGCGGCGGACCCGATGCTGCCCCTCGGCCTGTTCCGGGATCGCCTGATCAGCGTCAGCTCGGGCATCAACGTGGTCATCGGCACCCTGATGTTCGCGATCACCGCGTTCGTGCCGATGTGGAGCCAGGGGGTGCTCGGCGGCTCGGCGGCGGCCGCCGGCGCGGTGCTGACGCCGATGCTCTTCGGCTGGCCGATCGCCTCGGTGATCTGCGGCCGGCTGCTGCTGCGCACCGGGTATCGCCGGCTCGCGATCTTCGGCGGCATGGTGGCGATCCTCGGCGGCCTGATCCTGGTCGACGCCAGCCGGACCGGAGCGCGCCTCGAGATGATGGCGGCGACCCTGGTCATCGGCTTCGGCCTGGGCTTCCTCGCCTTGCCCAGCCTCATCGCGGTGCAAAACGCCGTGCCCTGGAAGGGACGCGGCGTGGCCACCTCGACGGTGCAGTTCTTCCGCACCATCGGCGGCACGGTGGCGGTGGCGGCGCTCGGCGCGCTGCTGAACGCCCACCTGGCCGTCCGGGCGGCGAGCGCCGGGCGCTCCGCCGGCCCGGTCCTCGACGTCGATGCGGCGCTCGACCCGGTCCTGCGCTCCCGCCTCGTGCCCGCCGCCCTGGCGACGCTCACCGCCGCCCTGGCCTCGGGCCTGCAAGCGGTCTTCGTGGCGGTCGCCATCGCGGCGGTCGCCGGGCTGGCCCTGGCGTTCCTCTTCCCCGGCGGCCTGCCGCGGCGCCAGCAGCCTGCCGCCGCCGCGAAGAGCGCGCCCGCCGCGCCAGAGACACCGGAAACGCCGGAAATGGCGGCGACCGCGGGCCGATGATGTAAAATCGGCCCGCCGTCCGAGACGGATCCGTCCTCGGATGCGCTGTCGCCAACCTATTCCGCTGTCACCACGGAGGCTTCGATGACGGATTTTTCGCACCCGGCGCACGTGCGTTCCGCTTTGTTTGTCGATTTCGACAACATCTATCTCGGCTTGCAGAACGAGGACCCGCGGGCCGCCGAGCAGTTTGCGACCCACCCCGGGCGCTGGCTGCGCTGGCTGCAAGAGGACCTGCCCAACGACTCGCGGGCAGGGCGCAAGATCCTGTCGCGCCGCTGCTACCTGAACCCGTCGCAGTTCAGCCGGTTCCGGCCTTACTTCATCCGCTCGGCCTTCGAGGTGGTGGACTGTCCGCCCCTGACCCGCGGCGGCAAGACCAGCGCCGACATCCAGATGGTCATGGACATCATGGATGCCCTGGGGCACGTCACCCGTTTCGAGGAGTTCATCATCCTCTCGGGCGACGCCGACTTCACCCCGGTCCTGCTGCGCCTGTCCCGGTACGACCGCCGCAGCGTGGTGCTGGCCGCCGGCCCCGCCTCCGCCGCCTACAAGGCGGCCTGCGACGTGCTCATCGACCAGGACACCTTCCTCGAGGAGGCGATCGGCATCGGCGAGGGCAGCCCGGTGCGGCCGGGGGCCGACAGCGAGCTGCTGCAGCGCATTGCCGCCAAGGTCCACGAGCGCGCCAGCGCCGGCGGCGAGCTGGTGGCCACCGACCTGCCCGGCATCTTCCGCGAGTTCGCCGAGTTCACCCCCGACAGCAACTGGCTCGGCTTCTACAGCCTGCGCGGCATGACCAGCGCGGTGGTGCAGGCGCGGCGCGACCTCGAGATGGTCGAGGGCGATCCCTGGCGCGTCCGCACCTGCATCCCGCCGCCGGCGGCACCGGATGGGCCGGAAACCGCGGCCGACGCGGCGGGCACGGCCGCGGCCGACGCGCCTGCCGGGCCCGGGACCGGCGCGGGCGCGGCGCCGCCGCGGACCGAGAGCGCCGGCGCCGGCGGCAATGGCGGCCTGGCCACGGCCGCCGGCGCCAACGGCGGCGCCAGTGCCGCCTCGCCGCAGCTGCTGCGGGCCATCGCCGACAAGGTCCACAGCCGCGCCAGCGCCGCCGGGGAGCTGCTGGCGACGGACCTGCCGGGGATCTACCGCGAGTTCCCCCAGTTCACTCCCAACAGCAACTGGCTCGGCTTCTACAGCCTGCGCGGGCTCTCGGACGCGGTGATCCGCTCGCGCACCGACCTCGAGATGATCGACGGCGATCCGTGGCGCGTGCGCCTGCGTCAGCCGCCGGCTGGCCAGGACGAGCCGCGGCAGCGGCGCTCCGCGGACGCCGCCCTCCCCGGCGCCGCCGGCAGCGGCGGCGAACGGCTGGCCGAGGCGGGCGCGGGCGCGGCGCCGGGCGGCGGCGCAACGGCCGCGGCGGTGGCCCCGGCCGCGGCGATGGCCGCGGTCGCCCCCACCGCCGCCGACCTCGAGCGGCAGCGGCAGGTCGACACCATCGTCGAGTTCGTGCGCGGTCTGGTGGCCGGCTCGGACTCGCCGGTGCCGGTGGCGCGCGCCGCGCACGCGGTCCTCGACCGCTTCGGCGAGGGCGTCGCGGCCTCGCGCTGGCACGGCGCCGGCACCTTCCGCGACCTGCTGGCGGGCTACACCGATCTGCCCTTCGCCGTCTCGGCGACCCGGTCTGCCTTCCTGTACGATCCCGACCTCCACCAGACGCCGCTCGACCACCCGGACGACCCCGAGATCGGCGACGCCGAGACGACCTCGCTGGCGCACCGCATCCACCGCATCACCGACACGCCCTATCTCGGACCGAACGAGTACGCGCTGGTGTTCCGCGAGATCGCCGAGGAGGTGAACGAGGAGGGCTACTTCCTGACCCGCACCTCCAAGGCGGTGCGCGACCGCTGCATCGAGGAAGGAACGCCCGTCGCCCGCACCAGCGTCAATTTCGTGCTGCGCGGCATCACCGGCGCCGGCTACCGCTTCGGCGCCGCCGCCGGCACCGAGCCGCTGGACCTCGCCAACGCCTTCGTCAAGCACGTGCTCGGCCTCTGCGAGAGCGCCGGCATGCCGCTGTCGGAGGACGAGCGCCAGCAGCTCACGGCCTGGATCGCCGGCGGCCTGCCCCCGGAGCCTGGCTGATGCTCCGCGCCTTGTCGATCCCGGTTTCCCGCATGGGGCTGCACGAGATCACCGGCGAGGTCAACGCCGTGGTCGGCGGCAGCGGCGTGCGCGAGGGCCTGTGCACGCTCTTCCTGCAGCACACCTCGGCCAGCCTGGTGATCCAGGAGAACGCCGATCCCACGGCCCGGCGCGATCTCGAGCGCTGGCTCAACCGGCTGGTGCCGGAGGGCGATCCGCTGTACACCCACACCCAGGAGGGCCCGGACGACATGCCCGCCCACGTCAAGGCCGCGCTCACCGCCACCTCCCTGGCGATTCCCGTGGTCGACGGCGCCCTCGGCCTGGGCCGCTGGCAGGGAGTCTTCCTGTGGGAGCACCGCCGCTTCGCCAGCCACCGGCATCTGCTGATCCACCTCGCCATCTAGCTTGCGGAGGCCCCGGGCCATGATACAGGTGCCAGTAGCAAGCGATCGAGGACTACTCGAAGCGTCTATCGGATCTCCCCCGCATCCCCTCGATCCCCTTCCCACCCTCCGGGGGGAAGGGGACGCCCCCGCCCCTTCGCTTCGGCCAACAGTTTCTTACTGATGGTACGCTGGCGCTGTCCCCTGGCTTCGGAACTGCACGCAGTGATAAAGGAAGAGGCTTGGGCCGGCGCCGCCTCGCGCCGTGCCGCCTCATCCCGGCTTCGAACAGCGCGGAGAACGCCCTGGTGAGCGACGTGACGACCAAGCTGCCGGACACGCTGGCGCCGGACCTGCCGACAGGCCCGCGGCGGCGGCCGGTCGTCGCCCGCGACCTGCTGCGCAAGGCGGCGCCGTTCGTCACCGTCCTGCTGTTCACCGGCGCCCTGTGGCTGCTGCACCGCCAGCTCGCGGGGTTCCGCTACCGCGACGTGATGATGTTCCTGCGCACCCTGCCGCGCAGCCGCGTGTGGCTCGCCGCGCTCTGCACCGCCCTGGGCTACGCGGCGATGACCGGCTACGACGCGCTGGCGTTCCGCAACATCCGCGTGCCGCTGCCCTACCGCAAGATCGCGCTGGCATCGTTCGCCGGCTATGCCTTCAGCAACAGCCTCGGCTTCGCTCTGCTGACCGGCACGCCGGTGCGCGCCCGGCTGTACTCCGGCTGGGGCCTCAGCGCGACCCAGGTGACGCGGGTCGTGGTGTTCTGCTTCCTGACGTTCTGGCTGGGCTTCATCACCCTGGGCGGCGCCGCCTTCCTGCTCGAGCCGCTGCCGCTGCCGCACGGCTTCTACTTCGACCTCGCCACCTCGCGTCCGCTCGGCTTCCTCTTCCTGAGCCTCAGCATCGTGTACGTGGCGCTCGCCGTCCGGCGCCGCAAGCCGCTCATGGTGCGCGGCATCGAGCTGCCGCTGCCGGGCCTGCGCCTCGCTCTCGCCCAGATCGCGCTCTCGTGCCTCGACTGGGGGCTGGCCGCCGCCGCGCTCTACGCCCTGCTGCCGAGCCACCAGGGCCTCGACTTCCCGCGCCTGCTGGCGGTCTTCCTGCTGGCGCAGCTGGCCGGCGTCGCCAGCCAGGTGCCGGGCGGCCTCGGCGTGCTCGAGGCCAGCATCCTCTACCTCCTCACCCGGCTGGCGCCGGACATCCCGGTGCCGCAGGTCGTCGGCGCGCTGGTGGCGTTCCGCGGCATCTACTACTTCGCGCCGCTTCTGGTCGCCAGCCTGGCGCTGGCGGGACACGAGGCCCGTCGCCATCACCAGGTGATGCGAGTGGCCCGCGGCATCGGCTCGCGGGTCTCGGTGGTGGTGCCGCAGGTGCTGTCGCTGACCACCTTCCTGGGCGGCGCCATCCTGCTGGTCTCGGGCGCCACGCCGGCGGTCCGCTCCCGGCTGGACTGGTTGAGCGCGCTGCTGCCGCTGCCGGTCATCGAGCTGTCGCACTTCGTCGGCAGCCTGGTCGGGGTCGGCCTGCTGCTGCTCGCGCTGGGCTTGCAACGCAGGCTCGACGCGGCCTACCAGCTGACCGTGGGGCTTTTGGCGACCGGCGTCGTGGTGTCGCTGCTCAAGGGGCTCGACTACGAGGAAGCGACGGCCCTGTCGCTGATGCTCGCCGCCCTGCTGCCCTGCCGGCGGCACTTCTACCGCAAGGCGGCGCTCACCAACGAGCCGTTCACGCCCGCCTGGATCGCCGCCACCACCATCGTGGTGGCCGGCTCGTTGTGGCTGGGCATCTTCTCGTACCAGAACAAGCAGTACTCCCGCGAACTATGGTGGATCTTCACGCTGCGCGGCGACGCGCCGCGCTTCCTGCGCGCCTCGGTGGGGGTCGTCGCCGCGGCGCTGGGCCTCGCGCTGTGGCGGCTGATGCGCCCGGCGGTGCACCGCCCGGAATGGCCCGGCGAGCGCGACCTCGACAGCGCCTGCTGCATCGCCGCCTCATCGCCGCGCACCTACGCCCACCTGGCGCTGCTCGGCGACAAGCAGCTGCTGTTCAACGACGCCCGCACCGCCATGCTGATGTACGGGGTGGAAGGGCGCAGCTGGGTGTCGATGGGCGACCCCGTCGGTCCGGAGGGGGAACGCGCCGAGCTGGCATGGCGCTTCCGCGAGCTGTGCGACCAGCACCGCGGCTGGTGCTCCTTCTACCAGGTCAACGAGAAGCGGCTGCACCTCTACGTCGACCTCGGGCTGTCGCTGGTCAAGCTCGGCGAGGAGGCGCGGGTGCCGCTCGCCGACTTCTCGCTCGCCGGCGCCGGGCGCAAGAAGCTGCGCTGGGCGCAGCGCAAGACCGAGGAGCTCGGCGGCCGCTTCGAGATCGTCCCGGCGGCCGAGGTGGCGGCGCTCCTGCCCGAGCTCGAGGCCCTGTCGGCGGCCTGGCTCAAGGAGAAGAACACGCGCGAGAAGGGGTTCTCGCTCGGCTTCTTCGAGCCCAGCTATCTCCGGCGGCTGCCGCTCGCGCTGGTGCGCGGCGAGCACGGCATCATCGCCTTCGCCAACGTCTGGCTGGGCGCCGAGCACGAGGAGATGTCGATCGACCTGATGCGGCACGTCGCCGACGCGCCGTCGGTCGTGATGGACTACCTCTTCGTCGAGCTGATGCTGTGGGGGCGCGCCAACGGCTACCGCTGGTTCAACCTCGGGATGGCACCGCTGTCCGGCCTCGAGGGGCGCGCCATCGCCCCGCTATGGAGCCGGCTGGGGACCATGGTGTACCGGCACGGCGAGCACTTCTACAACTTCCAGGGTCTGCACCAGTACAAGGAGAAGTTCGACCCGGTCTGGGAGCCGCGCTACCTGGCCTGCCCGGGCGGCCTGGCACTACCGCGGGTGCTGGCGGACGTCGCGGCGCTCATTTCCCGCGGCTTCCGGGGCCTGCTGGCCAAGTAGCCCGCCTTTCGCGGCGGGCGGCGGCGGCGATGCAGGTAGTGGCCGGGATACGTCTCCCGGCGGGGCGGTGAGCTCGTGGTGAAGGGCGCCCGCGAAAGCCTCGATGGCGCCCACGTCGCCGCGAGAAGCGGGGCGCCGGCCGCGGCCGGCGAAGATCAGCCGCTCGAGCAACGCGTCGGCGCGCACTCCCTGCTCGCCGGCGTCCTGGAAGGCCGCGAGGCCGTCGACCCAGCCGTAGAGACGTTGCAGGCGCTCTCCCGACAGGCGCCCGGCGACCTCGGCCCCCGTGCCGCAGGAGCCGGCGCTCGCCTCGCCGCTCAGGTAGACCGACAGGTCGTCGCAGACGCCGCCGGCAACGGCGCCGCGGTGCCAGGTGAAGGCGACGCCGTAGGTCGACGGGTTGCCGCCCGCGCCGGCGGCCTCGACGGCGACCGCGCGGGTCCACTCGGCGATCATGCGGCGCTCGGCCGGGGACGCCGCCGCGGCGCCGCGGCCGTGAAAGGCCAGCTCCCCGTCCTGCTCGCGGCCCTCGCCGCCCGCGATCAGCCGGAATGGCGCAAAGGCGCGGGCGAAGTCCGCCAGATCGTAGCTGCGCCGGCGGCGCGCGAAGAGGTAATGCACGCGGGGACCGTCCCGCGGGTCCTCGGGGCCGACCCACAGACCGCCGAGGCCGATCGCGACGCGCTCCCGTGGCCAGGCGGCCGGCGCCTGCCCGGGGTAGGAGACCGGCGGCGGGCTGCCGCCAGGGACCGTGGCCGGGCGGCGCCACTCGATCAGCACGGCATCCGCCGCCGGCGACAGGACCGGGGCGGCCGCGGCCTCCCTCCCGGAGCGCCCGCCGGCGGCTGCGCCGGAGGGGCCGCCGGCCGGGCAGGCGGCGACCGCCAGGCCGATGAGGGCGGAGGCGAGCGCGGCGGCGCGGCGGCTGGATTGCGGCATGGGGCTGATGGCGCCGGCGGGACCGGCAGCCGGGTATCTTATGTGCTCTTCGAGCAGGGCCTGTCAACCGGTCCCGGCGGGGAACCGCCGCCGCGTGGACCGCATCGCTTCTGCTCGCACCCTGGCTGGACCGGCGGTTGCATCCTTGGCCAACGGGTTCGCCCGCTCGCTGCGGCTCGATCGCAGACCGGCCGGTGCGCCTGCCCATGGCTGGGGCAGGTGCCACGCGAAACCCGGCAGCCGCCCGGGCGTAAAGGGTTCGTGGAGGCGGTGGCGAGATGCCAGTGCGATCCTTTTTCGAACGACTACTTCAGGATCTGCGTTTCGGCTGGCGTCTGCTGGCGAAGTCGCCGGGACCGACGGCCATCGCCGTCCTCACCCTGGCGCTCGGCAGCGGCGCCAACACCGCGCTGTTCTCGGTGATCAAGGGCGTCCTGCTGGAACCGCTGCCCTTCCCCGATCCCGGCAGGCTGGTCGCGCTCTACCAGAACGAGCCGCACTTCCACCAGGGCTCGATCTCCTATCCCAACTTCCTCGACTGGCAGCGCGAGAATCACAGCTTCACCAGCATGGCGGCCCATCGCGAAGCCGGTTTCGTCCTCGCCGGCGGCGGCTCCGGCGAGCAGGTGAAAGGCGAGATGATCTCGGCGACGCTGCTGCCGATGCTTGGGGTCAAGGCGATAAAGGGCCGCGTCTTCAGCGCCGCCGACGACCGGCTCGGCGCCCCGCCGGTGGCGATGATCAGCGAGGGCTTCTGGCATCGCAAGCTCGGCGCCGCGCCGGACGTGCTGGGCAGGAGCTTGAACCTCGACGGCAGGGCGCACACCGTGGTGGGAATCGTCCCCGCGGCCTTCCACCTCGCGGTCCAGAACTTCCGCGACGGCGCCGAGATCTACGTCCCCATCGGCCAGTTGGACCGGCCGGACTTCCGCGACCGCAGCATCGGCGACGGGATGGACGCCATCGGCCGGCTGGCTCCCGGCGTGACGCTCGCCGCGGCCCGCGCCGACATGGCGGCGATCACCCGCCGCCTGGCGGCGATCTATCCCGAGAGCGATCTCGGAGTCGGCGCCACCCTGATCCCGCTCAAAGCGGAGATGGTCGGCGGCGTCCAGCCCTACCTGCTGATGCTCTCGGCCGCCGTCTGCCTCGTGCTGCTGATCGCCTGCGTCAACGTCGCCAACCTGTGGCTCGCGCGGTCGACCGGGCGGGCCCGCGAGCTTGCCGTCCGAGTGGCGCTGGGCGCGAGCCAGGGGCGGGTGATCCGGCAGCTGCTGACCGAGAGCCTGCTGGTCGGGCTCGCCGGCGGGGCGCTCGGCTTGCTGCTGGCGGCCTGGGGGACGCGAGCGGCACTGGCGGCCTTGCCGCAGGCGCTGCCGCGCGCCGAGAGCGTCGGGCTGGACGCGGGCGTCCTGCTCTTCACCCTGGCCTTGTCGATTGCCGCCAGCGTCGGCTTCGGCCTGGTGCCGGCGCTGCGCACCTCGCAGCCTGACCTCCAGCCCACGCTCAAAGAGGGTGGCCGGGGCGCCAGCGGCTCGCGCCAGCGCGCCCAGGCCGTGCTGGTGGTGACGGAGGTGGCCCTGGCGCTGGTGCTCCTGATCGGAGCCGGCCTTATGATCCGGAGCCTTCAGGCGCTGCTGCGGACCGATCCCGGGTTCGACCCGCGCCACCTGCTGACGTTCAGCGTGGCGCCCCGAGTGGCGCCGTCCAAGGCGTCAGGTTTCGCCAGGGCGAAGGGGCCCGGTGAAGGCGGCGGCGCCGGCGCCGCGCGCGCCGCCTGCCGCCGGCTCCACGAGCAGCTGGCGTCCCTGCCCGGAGTCGCCGCGGTCTCGCTCTCGGTCGGCAGCGTGCCGCTCCAGCTCGACGAGGAGAGGCTCTTCTGGATGGCGGGAAGGGAACGCCCGGCGCGGGACTACGAGATGAGCTGGACGCTCTTCTACGGGGTCGAGCCCGACTACTTCAAGGCCATGGGCATCCGGCTGCTGCGCGGCCGCCTGCCCGGTCCGGCCGACGACGAGCGCGGGCCGTTCGTGGCGGTCGTCGACGAACGGTTCGCCTCCACGTACTTCCCCAACCAGGACCCCGTCGGCAGGCAGATCGAGCTCAAGGACTTCCCCGGGACGCCGCGGATCGTCGGCGTCGTCCGCCACATCAAGCAGTGGGGAGTGGACGTGGACGCGACGCATCCGATGCAGCCGCAACTGTACGTCCCCCTCGCGCAGCTGCCCGATGCCTCGCTGGCGAACGCCTCCCAGCGCCTGACCGTCATGATGCTCGCCGCGGGCGATCCGCGCGCCCTCGTCGATACGGTCCGCGGCGCCGCCGCGCGTGCCGGCGGCGAGGTCGTCTACGGCGTGGCGACCATGGAAGAGGTGATCTCGCGGACGCTCGCCACGCGACGGTTCGCGATGATCCTGCTCGCCGCCTTCGCCGGCCTGGCGCTGGCGCTGGCGAGCGTCGGCATCTACGGCGTCCTCTCCTATCTCGTCGGCCAGCGGACGCGGGAGCTGGGCATCCGCATGGCCCTGGGCGCGCGGCGGGTCGACGTGCTGGGGCAGGTCCTGGGGCAGGGAGCGCGCCTGGCCCTCGGCGGCACCGCTGCCGGGCTGGTCGCGGCGCTCGGCCTGACGCGGCTGATGGCCGGCCTGCTGATCGGGGTGGCACCGGCCGATCCGGGGACGTTCGGAGGGGTCG
>DATKFK010000912.1:0-18183 GCA_035544375.1 Thermoanaerobaculia bacterium | reverse complement strand
CCGCCTCAGGCCGCTCTGCTCGTTTCGCGATACCATGGCATCGCTTGAATCACTGCGGTATCTCCCATCGGAGGTCTTGCCATGACTCGATTCTTCCGGCGCTCCCGTTGGCAAACCGTTGCAACGCTCCTGGCGGGCCTGGGCCTGGCTGGCCTCGGCCAGGCCGTGCCAGGAACGGCCCGTCCGCTCTGGCCGCCGGCCGGCGACATCGCGTCTGCCGCGGCGTCACAGGTGTCGCCGGCGCCGCCGGCGCCTACCGTCGGCTCGCCGAACACCGTGACCGCGGACCCGCCGGTGCCGCGGCCGCCGACCACCCCTTGCACCGTCGAGCTGTTCACGAACCTGCAGTTTGCCGACTTCAACCCTAAGACGTTCGCCTACTCGCCGCCCGCCGCCTGTCCGGGGCCATGGGCGAAGGTGGTGCTCGAGGCCGACTTCTCCGTCACCGCCGGCCGCCAGTTCGACCGCACGGCGCAGATCGCCATCGGCCACGTCAACGTCTACTACGGCACCACCGCCGAGCCTTCCAGCACCGTCAGCCCCTCCTGGCACGTGGAGCGCGACCTGACCGACTACAGCCCGCTGTTCGCGGCGGCACAGTCCGGCGACGTGAACATCGGCAACCTGGTCAACTCGACCTACACCGGCATCATCATCGGCAGCGCCGCGCTGCAGCTGTACCCCGCCGCCGCCGGCGTGCCCGCGCCGCGGACGGCCGACGTGGTGCTGCCCCTGGCCGAGGCCCCGGGAGGCGCCGTCATCCTCAACACCTCGGCGGACGTCCTCGCGCCGGCGCTGACGCTGCCGACCAACATCGAGGGCGCGGCGCTCGACGTGATCACGCAGAGCCAGTCCAACGACGAGTTCTGGTACACCTGCGTGCCGAACGACGTGGCGACCGAGCTGCAGAGCTGCGGGGGCACGGCGTTCCGCGAGGGAGAGATCACCGTCGATGGCACCCCGGCCGGCGTCGCCCCGGTCTACCCCTGGATCTTCACCGGCGGCATCGATCCGTTGCTATGGCGGCCGATCCCCGGCGTCCAGACGCTCGACTTCGTGCCCTACCGCGTCGACCTGACTCCCTTCGCCGGCATGCTCAGCGACGGCAAGCCGCACCAGGTGGGGCTCAGCGTTTTCAACGCCGACAAGTACTTCCTGGTCTCCGGCACCCTGCTGCTCTACCTCGATCACGGTTCCCGCCAGGTGACCGGCGCGTTGACCGAGAACACGCTCGGGCCGGCCGCGCAGCCGGCGATCACCGAGGCCCTGAATACGGCGGCGGACGGCACCATCACCGGCACGGTGACCACCACCGCGTCCCGGCGGTTCACGATCGCGGGCTACGTCGATACCTCCCATGGCCGGGTGGTGAGCAGGGTCGAGCAGCAGCTGGCCTTCTCGAACGTGCAACAGTTCCTCGTCTCGACCGCGCAGTACGTCCAGGACATCACCCAAACGACCGCGATCGCCGCGGGGACGCAGACGCGGACCGGCGCCGGCGTTCGCTTCGCGGCGCGGCGGCTTTCCTATCCGCTGACGGTCGACATCTCGCTGGCCTTCAACGCGGACGGCTCGGCCAGCCAGACGACGACGATCGATCAGGCCTTCGACGCCAACGACCTCGCGCTGGGCGCCGGCCCCCCCGCCGCGCGCACCGTGGCCGACAGCGTCGCCTCCAAGGACACCCTGCTGATCAGCTCTGCCGGAGCGATCACCGGTTTCCAGGACCGCCACAGCTCCCAGAGCTATTTCTCGCAGGGCACCGGCCAGGCTTGCTACAGCCGCACCATCACCTCGCAGGACGGGCTGCTGACCGCCGTCGCCGACGGCGGGGGATGCGTGCACCACTAGGAACTGTGGCGGTCCGCTGACCCGCGACCGTGACCCGTCACGCCCTCGGGGGTGGCGGGTCGCTCGGCACGGTTTCTGTCTGACGCAACCAGTGGGAGCCAGGGCGCGTTCGCGAGGCCCGGCGCCCACTCGTCCCGGCCGCGTCCCGCTCTTCCAGCCGCAGGTCCCGCTCATCCCGGAGGCGTTCCGCGATTCCATCCCACGGGGCAAGCTCGAGCCGCCGGACAACCATGGAGGACACGTCATGGAAACCCCGTTGCCCCAGCTCTCCGCCGCCGCGCCGGCCGCCGTGCCACCCGCCGCGCCGGCCGCCGTGCCGGTCACGCCGAGCGTCTCGGCGCCGCCCGCCGCCCGGCCCGCTGCCGCGGCCTTCGCCGGCGGGCTCGCGCTGATCGTCCTGCTGGCTGCCGCCAAGCTGGCGATCCACCTCGTCACGACCGGCCTCTTCGGCTACAGCTATTTCATCGACGAGCTCTACTTCCTCGACTGTGCCCGCCATCTCGCCTGGGGCTTCGTCGACATGCCGCCGCTGTTTCCGGCGGTCGTCGCGGCCCTGCGCGCGACGATCGGCGACTCCCTGTTCGCGGTGCGCCTGCTGCCGGCGGTTTGCGGCGCCGCCCTGGTGGTGATGACCGGCCTCATGGCCCGCGATCTCGGCGGCCGCCGCTTCGCCCAGGGGATCGCCGCCCTCGCCGTGCTGGCGGCGCCGATCTGGCTGGTGATGCACAGCATCGACACCATGAACGCGCTCGAGCAGCTGTTCTGGACCGGCGGCGCCTGGATCGTGCTGCGCATCGTGCGCGCGGGCGGGCAGGGAGCGCCCCGTCCCCGCCTGTGGCTGCTGTTCGGGGCCGTGGCCGGCCTCGGCATGCTCAACAAGCACAGCATGGCTTTCTTCGCCGTCGCGGTGGTGGCCGCCCTGCTGCTCACCGCCGAGCGCCGGGCCTTCCGCTCGCCCTGGCTCTGGCTCGGCGGCATCGTCGCCGGCATCCTCTTCCTGCCCAACCTGGCGTGGATCGTCCAGCACCACTTCCCGCATTTCGAGATGCTGGCCAACGTCAAGCGCGACGGCCGCGACGTCCAGCTCGATCCGCTGCAGTTCATGGCCCAGCAGGTCCTGATGCTCAACCCGGTGGCGTTGCCGCTCTGGCTCGGCGGTCTCGCCTGGCTGCTCTGCGATCGCGAGGGCCGCCGCTATCGCGTGCTGGGCATCGCGTGGCTCGGCGTCATGGCCGAGATGTTCCTGCTCGGCGGGCGCCCCTACTATCCGGCGCCGGCCTATCCGATGCTGCTCGCCGCCGGCGCGGTCGCGCTCGAAAGCTGGCTCGCCGCGCCCCGCTGGCGCGCGGCCAGGCCGGCCTATGCGGCGGCGCTCGCCCTCTCGGGAGCCCTGCTGGCACCTCTCTTTGCGCCCCTGCTGCCGCCCGCGGCGCTGATCCGCTACTCGCAGGCCACCGGCATGTCGCAGCCGCGCATCGAGACCCACCGCCTGGGGCCGCTGCCGCAGCTGATGGCCGACCGCTTCGGCTGGCAGGAGATGGCGGAGGAGGTGGCGCGCATCTACCGCACGCTGCCGGCGGCGGACCGCGCCAAGGTTGCGATCTTCGGCCAGAATTACGGCCAGGCCGGCGCCATCGACCTGTTCGGGCCGGCCCTCGGCCTGCCGCCGGCGATCAGCGGCCACCTGAGCTACTACCTGTGGGGTCCCCGCGGCTACACTGGCGAGGTGATGATCGTCCTGGACGACAACCGCGAGACCCTCGAACGGCTGTTTCGCAGCGTCGAGCTCGCGGGTCACGTCTACCATCCCTATTCGATGCCCTACGAGCACTTCGACGTCTTCGTCTGCCGGGGCCTGCGGCAGACGATGGCGGCGCTCTGGCCGCGAATCAAGAGGTACGAGTGAGCCGAACGGCGCCACGCCGCCTCCGCGGCGCCGCCCTGTGGTTCGGGGCGGTGGGTCTGTTCGGTTTCCTGCTCTTCCTGTACCACTATCTCGCCGCGCTGGCGGTGCGCCAGCCGCAGGCGCCGCTGGCCCCGTTCATCGAAGAGCTGACCGGCGCCCTCGCCGGCGGTCTGCTGTTCTTTCCCATCCGCTGGCTGGTGCGCCGCCTGCCGCTCGCCTCGCCGCGCTGGCCGCGCCGCCTGCCGGTCTACCTGCTGGCGGTGCTCGTCTTCGGCGCCGCCGCGACGACGCTCATGTGGGGCCTGCGCAGCCTGCTCTTCCCGCTTGCCGGCCTGGGCGCCTACGACTATGGCGTGATGCCGCTGCGCTACCTGATGGAGCTGCCGCTGCAGGTGGTCTGGATCGGCATCGTGATGGCGGGCATCCACGCCTTCGCGGCCCTCGACGCGGCGCGCGAGCGCGAGCTGCGCGCCGCCCGCCTCGAGAGCAGCCTCGCCCGCAGCCAGCTTCAGAACCTCCGGCTGCAGCTGCAGCCCCATTTCCTGTTCAACGCCCTGCACACCATCTCGGCGGCGATGTACGACGACCCGGCCGCCGCCGACGAGATGCTCGACCAGCTCGCCGAGCTGCTGCGCGCCTCGCTGCGCACGGCCCGGTCCGACGAGGTGCCGCTCGGCGAGGAGCTGGCGTTGCTCGACCGCTACCTCGCCATCCAGCGCGCCCGCTTCGGCGACCGCCTCGCCGTCGCCATCGAGGTCGAGCCCGGCGCCGCCTCCCTGCTGGTCCCGTCGCTGCTGCTGCAGCCGCTCGTCGAGAACGCCATCCGCCACGGCAGCGCCGAGCGCGCCGGCCGCGGCGCCATCGCCGTGCGCGCCCGCCGGCAGGACGGCCGCCTGCTGCTCGAGGTCGAGGATGACGGTGCCGGCGGCGCCGCCGCACCAGGCGCCGCCGCCGGCACCGCTCGTGCCGCCGCCGCACCTGCCACTGCGGCCGCAGTGGCCGGGGTGCCCCGGGGCCTGGGCCTTTCCGCCACCGCCGAACGCCTGCAGCTGCTCTACGGCGACGCCCAGCTGTTCAGCGCCGGCCACCGTCCGGAGGGCGGCTTCCTGGTCCGCGCCCTGCTGCCGTTGCGCCACGCCGCCGGCGCCATCGCCGCCGCGCCGCCGCCGCCATGATCCGGGCGCTCATCGCCGACGACGAGCGCCCGGCGCGGCGCAAGCTGCGCGAGCTCCTCGGCCGCGAAGCGGACTTCGCGGTGGTCGCCGAAGCCGCCGACGGCGTCGAGGCGGTCGCGGCCATCCGCGACGCCGCCCCTGACGTGGTGTTCCTCGACATCCAGATGCCCAGGCTCGACGGCTTCGGCGTCATCGCCGAGGTGGGTGTCCAGGCCATGCCGCTGGTGGTGTTCGTCACCGCCTTCGACGAGCATGCCCTGCGCGCCTTCGAGGTCCACGCTCTCGACTACCTGCTCAAGCCCTTCGCCCCCTCGCGGCTGCGCCAGCTCCTTGACCGCCTTCGCCGCCAGCTCGCGCCGCCGGCACCGTCTCCGGCCGCCGCTCCGGCCGCGGCCGGCGAGGCGTCGGGCGAGGCGGCAAGCGGGAGCGCCGGCGATCTTGCGGCGCGCATCGAGCGCCTGCTCGCCGCCGTGCGCCCCGCCCCCGAGTATCCGCGCCAGCTGCTGGTGGACCGCGGCGAGGGCCGCCAGTCGCTCCTCGCCGTCGACCAGATCGACCTGATCCGCGCCGAGGGCAACTACCTGCGCTTCCTGGCCGCGGGGGTGGACTATTGCCGCCGCGGCACGCTCCGCGACCTCGAAGGGCGCCTCGATCCCGCCCGGTTCCTGCGCCTCAATCGCTCCGAGATCGTTCGCCTGGAAGCCGTCCGCGAGCTGCAGCCCTGGTTCCACGGCGATGCCCGCGTCATCCTGCGCGACGGCTCGGTGCTGACCTTCAGCCGCCGCTACCGCGCCAGGGCCGAAGGCCGGTTCTGAGTCGCGCGGCGTGGCGCGGTCGCAAATGCAAGCGGATAATCCGTCCTCTCGTTGCGATCGATATATCGACTCTCTTGCGCGAGTGCTGCCGACCGCATTTGATTCAACCCCCGGATTGCAAGGTCTCGTGTGCGGTGTCGTGCAGCGCCGTCACCTGTCGTGCAGCACTTTACGCTGAATGACAAAACTGCGCTCGTGTAACATTTTGCCGGCCAATGCACCTGATCTACCAGGGAGACATTTTTCGTTCTATCAGCGTATGGGTCTTCCTGGTCGAACCTTCGAGGAGGCGCGCGCGATGGCCGGCGTCGAATCGCCGCCAGCCGCCGGCTGGCGGTCAGGATGGGCAGCCCCCGCCTTCGCACGCGAGCTGAGCGCCGGTCTGCAGGAGCTCGGCAGCAAGCTCGTCGCGTATTACCTGGTGCGTATCCATCCGCAGCCCAGGGCGTTGCGCGGCAGGCGGGACCTGACGTCGCTGGTTGCCGGCGCCTACCGGCGCGACCCCGGGCACACGGCGTTCCTGCTCGAGCGCCTCTGCTATGACTTCGTCAAGCGTTTTTGGCGGGCCGGCGAGGAGCCGCGGCAGCTGCTCTGCGGCGAGGAGGCACGCTGGCTTCCCGAGCAGAGCCAGATCCTGCTGCACACGGGGTTGGGAATGGCCCTGGCGAAGCGGTTGCTCGGGCCGCTGCGTCCCGACAGCCCCGACGCAGCGTTCGACCTGGCACTGGACCATTTTTCCGGCCTGGTGAAGGACAACTCGCGGCCGGAGTTCGCGCCGGTTGCCTTCGAAGCCATGGGGCTGATGGTGCGCCGCTTCCTGCCGCGCCTCCACGGCCCCGTCGAGGCGCGGCTGCGAGCCCGCGATGCGCTCCTGACCGCTAACTACTGGCATGGCGCCGGCCGGGCGATCTACTTCCTGCGCGAGCTCTTTCATCCATTTCCTGGTGCGATTCCCCGCGGTCTCGAAACCTGCCGCCGCGAGCCGGCGGAGGCACACCTCGAGCTCGACGCGCTGGCCGGCTTTTGCTTCGCTTCGACCATGATCAACCTGCATCGTCCGCAGCTCGTGGCCCGCCTGCTGCCTCACCTCGGGCCGCGCGAGGCCGAGGCCATGGCGAGCGGCGTCGCCGGCGCGCTGATGACGCGCCATCACACCTGCCCGTACGAGTTGGGTGTCCGCGAATTTTTGCGGCCGATCGCGGAGCGCCAGCTTGGGGTGGCGGGCGGCGGCCTCGCGGCCGCCTGGGAGAGCCTGGTGAGAAGGCCGTGCACGGAGGCGCTGGCCCGCGCCTATCCGCTGCTTCGCGCGCGCGGGCAGCTGGCGACCCTGGCGCGCTACCGGCCCCTCGGCGAATTGCTGGAGCCGGGTTAGACGTCCTCGCCGTGCGGTCTCGTTTCAGCGGTAGCCGAGGCGCTCCTTGGTCTCGGCGATCGCGGCATCGATGGGCGCGATCGCCAGCTGTTCGCGGTCGGCGCCGCGCCCCGGCGGGTAGTAGCTCTGCCGGTACATCGGATAGCACTCGCTGCGCAGGTGGCCGAAGGTCTGGTGGCCGCGCCGGGTGGCGCGCTCGTGGCGCAGCGCGTCGACGTCGATCGTCGCGACGACGATCTTCTCGCCCGGCCCCGGGTCGGCCTGCGCCAGCACGCGCCCCTCGAAATCGACCACCATGCTGCCTCCCGGCCAGGAGAAGGGCGGATAGTGCGAGAGGCTTGCCGCCTGGTTGGCAGCTACCACGTAGGCGACGTTCTCGAGCGCGCGGCACCGGTTGACCACCGTCCACCAATCCATCGGCGCCGTCGCGCCCCACGGGTCCATGTAGGCCGAGACGCGGATCAGGACCTCGGCGCCGTTGGCCGTGAGCTGGCGCAGCGTCTCGGGAAACAGCCAGTCGTAGCAGATGGCGACCCCCAGGTTGCCGATCGGCGTCGCGGTCACCGGAAACATCTCGTCGGCGTAGCCCGGCAGGTCATGGGGGCTGGCGTGAACCTCCCAGGGAATCCACGGGTTGACCTTGCGGTAGCGGCTGAGCAGGCCCTCGGGGCCGATCAGGCAGGTGGTGTTGAACACCGCCCCGGGGTAGCGGTCGTCGCTTTCGAGGAAGGTGCCGGTCTGGATCCAGATGCCGTGCTCGCGGGCTTTTGCCGCGTAGCGCTCGGTGTGCTCGTTGGGAATCGGGATCGCCAGCTTCGCGAGCAGCTCGCGGGCGGTGGGATAGACCGGTGCGGCGTGCGCGAACTCCGGGAAGACCGCCAGCTTGACGGGCAGGAAGGGCGAGTAACCTGAAACCGCCTGGTCGATCATCGCCAGCATGCGGTCGGTGTGGGGCTTGATGCCGGTGCGGTCGGCAGGGTTGCCGAAATCGACCTGGCAGGCGGCGACTGCGTAGCGCAAGCTGGCTTTCTGGCTCATGTCGCAACCCTCGCGGTGCTGGTGGCGGTTCCCGCCGGTTCAGAAGGTCTGGCTGGTGGTGACGAGGTACTGCAGGGTCTTGATCGAGCGGCTGCGGTCGATGGGATAGGCGACGTCGAGGTGGACGACCGCACCGCGCGAGGAGCGGCTGGACCCCAGGCGCAGGCCGGCGCCCACGTCCTTCAACAGCTGCCGCTGACCGGCGGCGAGCGCCGGCGCGAGGTAAGCCGGCGGCGCCTCGACGAACCAGGCGCGCCCGGCGTCGAAGAACGCCGCGGCGCCGACGTTGACCAGGTGGAAGTATTCGCGGCTGGTGTAGAAGCGCTGCTCGAGGCTGAGCAGGAAGCGGCGGTCGCCGGCCTGGTAGCGCAGCGGATAGCCGCGCAGGCCGGTGTCGCCGCCCAGCAGCAGCTGGTTGTCGAAGTCGAGCCTCTCGGCCACGTCGCCCTGCACCTTGACGACGAAGAGGCCGTGGCCGAAGGTGCGCACGAAGTAGCGGGCGCCGGCGCTGGCGAGGCCGTTTTCGATGCTGCCCTGGCGCAGCCGGCCTGACAGGCCGGCGCTCAGCAGCAGGATCTGGCGCGGCCCGAAGGCCCAGCCGTCGCTGGCGGTGCCGTTGAGGACGAGCCGGCTGCGGTCGCCGCCAAAGAGCGGCGAGGACCAGCCGGCGCGTACCGAGATCACCCGCCCAAGGTTCACGTCCTCGATGCGCTGGATCTGCTCGAAGTCGCGCACGGTGACGAAGCCGTCCTCGTCCAGCTCGTAGCCGATCCAGGGATAGGCGAGCGTCCGGTCGGCGGCCGGCCGGTCGGGCGGCAGGTAGCCCGGCACCGCGGCGAAGAGGGTGCGGTCGTAGGTGAAGCCGAGACGGAAGCGGTGCGTGACGCCGTCGAAGAGGCCGGGGGAAAGGCCGCCGTAGACCTCCAGGAAGTCGTGCCGCGCCGAGAAGCGGTCGACGATCTCGCCGCTGTCGTAGAGGGGATCGATCTGCAGGTCGTGGAGCGCGGAGACGCCCAGGGCCCACCGGGTGTCGAGCGCGTAGAAGGGCCGCGCGATCTCGACGGCGCGGGCGTTGCCGTCGCTGTTGTCGGCAAAGGTCAGGTCGGCCAGGCCGTGGCTGCCGAACAGCGCGGGATCGCGGTAGCGCACCAGCCGCGAGGTGCGGTCGACGTCCGAGGTCCGGGCCACCTCGATGTCCTTGCCGGTGCCCAGGAAGTTCTCGTCCTCGAGGTCGAAGGTGGTGCTGTTGGTGCCGCCGGCGCGGCGGAAGCCGAGCCCGGCCTGCAGCGTCCAGACGTCCCGCGTCAGCACCTCGAGATCGACCTTGCCGGCGTCCTCGGCGATCGGGCGGATCGTGGCCTCGTACAGGTAGCGGTTGCCGCGCAGCAGCCGCTCGCTCTCGCGCACGGTCTCGGGCGAGAAGGGGTCGCCGGTCTGGAACAGCAGCTGGTGCTGGATCACCTCGGGGCGGGTGGTGCGGTGCAGGCGGTTGACGAGCCGGAACAGCCGGCGGCGCTCGCCGGGCCTCTTGGGGTCGAAGATGTTTTCGGTGACGATGTGGACGGCGCCGACCTTCTTGCCGGCGACGGCCGCCTCCATCGTCTCCTGATCGATCAGCCGCGTCGTGGGCGCGGGCGCATCGGCCGGCGCGGTCTGCGGGGCCGGCCCGGCTGTCGCGAGGGGGCCGGTCTCGGCGCCTTGGCCGGTTCCGGACGCCGCCGCCGTGGGTGCGGCCGCGGCGGCCGCCAGCAGCAGGCAACCCAAGCCGGCGCCCAGCGCCGGGGCCAGGCGGCGGCGTCCGCAAGCGCCCGGGGCGCCGGCGGCGGCGGGACGGGCCGCCGGCCGGCGGCAAGGGCCGGCGGCTGGGCTTCGGGAGATCGGGTCTCTCCACAAGGCGTCGGACAATGGCTGCATTATAGCGGGCCGGCCGGCCCGCCCCGTTCGGCCGGGCTCTCGCGGCGGCTCGCGTGCGGCAGTCCCGGGGCATTGTCGCGACGGGCTGGACGGCGGCGCGGAAGGGACCTCCCGACGGCCTGGTACGGACCGTCGGGAGGAGCAGAACCTGGGGGACGGAGACGAATCTCGTGAGGGTCTGCTCGTTTTGTTATACGTACGGCGCGCCAGAGCGTCTATGCCCGCGCCGGCTCGTGCGGCCAGGCTTGCTGCTGGGCCAAGGTGGCGGCGAAATGGGCGCGCAGCTCGGTCATCGAGTCGCCTCCCAGCTTTTCGAGCAGCGCATCGGCGAGGACCAGCGCCACCATCGCCTCGGCGATCACGCCCGCCGCCGGCAGCGCGGTGACGTCGCTGCGCTCGTACTGCGAGGCATGCGGGGTCAGGGTATCGAGATCGACGCTGGGGAGCCCTCGCCGCAGCGTGGCGATGGGCTTCTTGTAAGCGGTCACCACCACGTCCTCGCCGTTGGTGATGCCGCCCTCGAGGCCGCCGGCGCGGTTGCCGCCGCGGGCGAACCGGCCGGCCGCGGGGCGGGCGTGGGCCGGGGTGTCGGCCGCGGTGGCCGCGGCCATCGCAGGCACCGCGGCCATCGCAGGCAGCGCAGCCGGCGAGGCCGGCAGGATGGTGTCGTGGGCGGCGCTGCCGAAGCCGCGGCTGGCGGCGAGCGCATCGCCGATCTCCACGGCCTTGACCGCCGGCACCGACATCACCGCCTGCGCCAGGCGGCCGTCGAGCTTTTCGTCCCAGTGCGTGTGCGAGCCGAGGCCGGCCGGCACACGGTGGGCGATCACCGTCACCGCGCCGCCCAGGGTGTCGCCCGCCGCCTGGGCCTGCTCGACCAGCCGCACCATCTCGGGTTCGAGCGCCGGGTCGGCGGCGCGCAGAGGCGAGCCGTCGTCCATGCGCAGCAGGTCGTCCCAGCAGGGTGGCGGGGCGCTCGCGCCGACCGTGCCGAGCGACCGCACGCCGCTGCGCACCTCGGTGCCGGCCAGCTCGGCGAGCAGCATCTTGGCGAAGGCGCCCGCGGCGACCCGCGCCGCCGTCTCGCGCGCCGAGGCGCGCTCGAGCACGTCGCGGAGGTCGCGGTGCAGGTACTTGAGGCCGCCGGCCAGGTCGGCGTGGCCGGGCCGCGGGGCCTTCAGGCGGCGCAGCTCGGCGAGGCGCGGATCGACGTCGCCGGCGCCCGGCCCCATCACCTTCTCCCAGTTGGCATAGTCGCGGTTGGCGATCCACAGCGCCAGCGGCGAGCCCAGGGTGACGCCGCCGCGCACGCCGCCGCGGATCTCGGCCGCGTCGGCCTCGATCTGCATGCGCCGGCCGCGGCCGAAGCCGTGCTGGCGCCTGGCGAGATCGCGGGCCAGCAGCGCGGCGTCGACGCGAAGGCCGGCCGGCAGTCCCAGAAGCGTGGCGGTGAGCCCCGGGCCGTGGCTCTCTCCGGCAGTGGTCAGGTGCAGGCGGCGCATTGCAGAGTCAGCGCACGAAGTCGATGAAGCCGCGATCGACGTCGGCGAGCGCCAGGCGGACGTGGACCTTGTCGCCGACGTCCAGGCCTGCGAAGCCGTGCACCAGGCGGCCCTCGACCGGCGGCTGGAAGATGCGCACCCACGTCCCCTTGTCGGAGGCGCCCGTGATCACGCCGTCGTAGGACTGGCCGACGTGGGTGGCGAGCAGCATCGCCGCCGCGGACTTGTGGACGCGCCGCTCGACCTTCTGGGCGTCGTCCTCCTTTTCGGTGCAGCGGGTGGCGAGCGCCGTGAGCTGGGCGAGCGGATACGGCGACGGGCGGCCGGCGAGCGCCGCCTTCAGCAGGCGCTGGGTGAGGACGTCGGGGAAGCGGCGGTTGGGGGCGGTCGAATGCGTGTAGTCGCGCACCGCGAGGCCGAAGTGCCCTGGCGCCTCGCCGCCGGGCGCCTCGGCGACGTACTCGCCCGAGCCCAGCAGCTTGACCACGGTCAGCGACAGGTCGGGGAAGCGCAGCGAGTCCTTCTGGCGCTGGCGCTCGAGGAAGCCGGAGAGCGCCGCCGCGTCGGGGTCGGCCGGCAGCTTCTCGCCGCGGGCGGCGGCCAGCTCGACGATGCGGGACCAGCGTTTGGGGGTGCGCACCACGCGCCGCACCGACGGCAGCCCGTGGGCCGCCAGGAACTGGGCGGTGGCGCCGTTGGCGGCGATCATGAAGTCTTCGATCAGTTGCTTGGCGCGGTTCTCGACCTCGAGCTCGAGACCGGTGAGCTGGTCCCCCGAGAACACCGGCCGGCTTTGCAGGGTCTGGAGTGCCAGGGCGCCGCGCTGGTAGCGCAGGGCACGCAGGCGCTGGGCGGCGGCGTCCTGCAGCCGCGCCAGGCGATCCAGGCCAGGGACCGCCGCGAGGCGCGGCGGCGCCGGGCCCTTGCCCTCGATCCAGGCCCCCACGCCGTTGTAGGCGAGCTTGGCCTGGTTGCGCACCCAGGCCCGGTAGACCGTGGAGCTCGACACCGAACCGTCGGGCTCGACCACCATCTCGACCACGATCGCCAACCGGTCCTCGCCCTCGCCCAGGGAGGTCAGGTCGGTGGACAGCCGCTCGGGCAGCATCGGAAAGATCTCGGCGGCCGTGTAGACACTGGTGGTGTTGTGGCCGGCGTGATCGTCCAGCGCCGAGCCCTTGGCGACCACCGCGTCGACATCCGCCACCGCCACCAGCACCTTGATGGCGCCGCCGCCGGGTCCGCCCTCGCCGGCCCTCCCACCAGGGTGGTCGCCGCCGGCACCCAGGGCCTCGGCGACCGACAGCTGGTCGAGGTCGCGCGAGTCGTCGTTGTCGATCGAGCACCACAGCAGCTGGCGCAGATCGCGGATCGTCTCGCCGGCCTTCCCGCCGGGGTGGTCGCCGCCGGGAGCCGGCGGCCGCGCCGGTCCCTGGATGCGCGCCAGCTCGGCCATGGCCGCCGGGGGAAAGTCGGGTTCCAGGTCGCGATCGATCATCGCCTGCCGCGCGATGGCTCGCAGGTGGGCGCGCTGCCTTGCCGGGCTCTCGCTCATCGGACGCTGGGGCCTCCCCGGAGAATGGGCCGCAGGATATCAGCAGGCGGGCCGGCCGGCCTCGCGAAATCAGGTTAGACTGCGGCGGCCGCCGCCGCCGAGGCTGGCCGCCGGCCAGGTTGGGGTTCGCACCGCACGGAGTTACCGCTCATGGATTCCACAGCGCCCCGGGGCCCCTGGGTCCCGATCCTCCCGGACGGCCAGGCGCTCGCCCAGAACGACGCCGTCGAGCAGGCGCTCGACGCCATCGCCGCGGCCCTGGCACCGTCCGCGGACGCCGATGCCGCGGACGCCCCGCGATCGCAGTCGCTCGCCGACGGACCGGCGGGCAAGGCTCTCTTCTTCCACTACCTCGACCAGGCGCGGCCGGGAGAGGGCCACGACGAGCGTGCCGTGACGCATCTCGAGGCCGCGATCCAGGCGACCGGCGAGACGCTGACAGTGCCGGGGCTCTATGGCGGCTTCTCGGGAACCGCCTGGGCGCTCGAGCATCTCACCGGCCGGCTGCTCGAGCCCCCCGCGCCCGGCGAGGAAGACCCCGGGGAGGAGGTGGCGGCGGCGCTGGCCTCGTATCTCGAGCGCAGCCCATGGCTGGACGACTACGATCTCATCTCCGGCCTGGTGGGCCTTGGCGTCTGGGCGGTCGAGCGCGCGCCGCGCGCCATGGGCGAGGCGGCTGCCGAGAGCGTCGTCCGGCGCTTGGGCGAGCTCGCCGAGCCTCGCGACGGCGGCATCACCTGGCGCACGCCGCCGGAACAGATGCTGGCCAGCGAGGCGGCGAAGTACCCGCAGGGCATTTACAACCTTGGCGTGGCGCACGGCGTGCCGGGCGTGGTCGGCATTCTCGGCGAGATGGTGGCCACCGGTCTGGCGGCGGGGGAGGCGCGCGAGCTGCTCGCGGGTGCGGTCACCTGGCTCCTTCGCCAGGCCCTGCCGCCTGGCTCGCCGTCCTGCTATGCCTACTCGTTGGCGCCCGACGGCGAGGCGCACCCGTCCCGGCTCGCCTGGTGCTACGGCGACCCGGGGATCGCCACGACGCTGCTGATCGCGGCGCGCGCCGCCGGCGAGCCGGAATGGGAGCGTCAGGCCATCGCCACCGCCAAGGCGGCGGCGTCGCGTCCCCGCGACCAAGGCGGCGTCATGGACGGCGGCCTGTGCCACGGTGCCGCCGGCCTGGTTCATCTCTACAACCGCCTCTTCCAAGCCACCGGCGAGGAGGTCTTCAAGGCCGAGGCGCTGGCCTGGCTCGATCGTCTCCTGGCGTTGCGCCGGCCCGGCGAGGGCATCTGCGGTTGGCAGTCGTGGCGCCCGATCGGCGACATCACCGCCCCCGAGCCGGAGCTGGGCTGGGTGACCGACCCGGGGTTTCTGACCGGCGCCACCGGCATCGGCCTCGCCCTGCTGGGCGCGCTCAGTCCGGTCGAGCCGGCCTGGGATCGGGTCCTGCTGGCGTCAGTGCCGCCGAAGTCTTAGGACTCCCCGCCGGCTGCCCCTTGCGGGCGCGGGCAGCCCGGGAGCGGTGGGTCTGGAAGAGGAAATCGTAGAGCACCATCTCGTGGGCGCGGGCGGCGGAGCGGATGAAGCGGTTGACGTGCATGTGGGCGAGGCTCACCGCCATGTCGCCCAGGGCGCCCAGCAGCTTGCCATCCCGCTCGAGGCCGCGCAGCTCGGCGATGATCGGGGCGATGGCGCCGGAGCGCCGGGCAAAGACGTCCAAGGCCGGCGCGAAGTCGTTCTGCGGGTCGCCGCCGGCGTCGAGCAGCGGATCGAGCTTGGGCCGCTCGGTGCGGAACCGCTGGTCGAGCTGCACCTGCAAGGCCTTGACGTTCTTGCCGTCGCCGCCGGCCGGTCCGGCGAACTCCTCGGCAAAGCTCTGGCGCATGCGCGACAGCACCGAGAGCTTGGCCTCGGCGTCGAGGCCGAGGTCGTTGAGCAGCGCGTCGACGCCGTAGAAGGCGAGGCGCCAGCGCACGTCGGCTCCCTCGTCGCCCTCGAGCATGTCGAGGATCTCGAGCACCGCCTCGCTGTCGGCCTGGAACAGGCGCTCGACCAGGCCGACGCCGAGCGGTCCGCCATAGCGCTCCACCTCGCGCTCGTAGGTGTCGAGCTGCAGCTTCCACAGCCCGCCGTCGTCGATCAGCGGCCCCACGCCCGCGTGCAGGGCCGGCAGCACGCGGGAGGTCAACGCGGCCGGGTCGCCGTGGAAGCGCACCCGCACGTGCCACTCGGGATCGCCGTAGCGGATGAAGAACCAGCCGTCGATCCAGCCCGCTGCGAGCGCCTGGCGCACCATCGGCGCCAGCACGCCGCGCAGCACCCGGTCGGCAGTGGCGGTGCCGGTGTAGAGCTTGGCGAAGAGCCACTCCGAGCCAGGGGGGAAGGAGCGGCGGACGGCGAGCCCGTTGCCGGCGGCCGCTGCCGCGGTCTGGACCGCGGCGGCCGGCCGCGGCAGGCGATGGAAGGGCACCACCAGCTCGTGCACGAAGCGGCCTTCGGGGCCGCGGGCGAGGAGCGCCTCGGGTCCGGGGAACAGCTCGTGCAGACGCGCCCGCTCGCGCTCTTCCACCACGTCGAGGAAGGCGTCGATGGCCAGCGCGTTGTCGAAGTCGACCAGCAGCTCGTTGTCGCCGTCGGCCAGGGTGACCAGGCGAGGCAGCCGGCGGCGACGGCGCCACTCCTGCGTGGCGGCGTAGCGGTCCGCTCCGGCGGCCTTGGCCAGCTGCTTGATCTCGTCGCCCGTCATCCACCAGCCGGCGCGGGCGAGCACCAGCCGCCCATGGGTGACCCGCGGCACGAAGGGCGCGCTCTCCAGGGGGCCCCAGCTGAAGGCGACGCCGCCCAGGATCTCCTGGCCCTGCAAGGTGCAGAGGAACCGGTAGATGCCGAGGCTGCGCATCGAGAAGTTGTGGGCGCTGGTCAGCCGCGGGATGACCTCCCGGCCGAGGCGCCGCGAGCGCAGCACGATGCGGTTGCCGCGCACCGACACCAGCAGGTCGGTCACCGGGATCTGGCGATCGTCGGCGGCGCCGGACCGGCCGAGGAACGGGATCTCGTGGTCGCGCAGCACCGGCCGCGACAGGATGTTGCCGATGCGCCCCTGGGGCAGGTGGACGATCTCGGCGAAGATCGCCTCCGGGTGGAGGGCTTCCTCGGCCCGCAGGTGCCGGCGGGTCTGCTCGCACAGCAGGTCGTCGGCGTGGCAGAAACGCCCCAGCAGGCGGGCGCCCGAGGGGCCGCCGGCGCTGCCCATCAGCAGCTGGAAGTCGCCGCGGTCGAGCGCTTCGGGCGAAGCGGCGGCGACGGTCACCAGCACCTGGAAGGCGTCCGGAAAGGCCTGCGGCTCGCCGCTGCCGGCCGGCGCCATCAGGTCGAGATCGGCGGCGGTGAGGTCGATCTGCTGCCGGCCGGCGGCCTGGGCCTCTTGCAGCTTGGCGAGCAGCACCGATTGCCGCGGACCCCAGGGGAAGGAGGGATCGGCGGCCGGCGGCGACAGGGCCAGGCCGCGCAACAGCGGCGACGCCTCGGCGCCGACCTCGGAGGAGCGCTCGAAGCCGATGCCGATCTCCTCGTCGAGCACCTCGACGAGCGGCGCCTCGCGCTGCTCGCCGTAGCGTTCCTGGAAATCCTTGCGAAAGCGCTCGAGGCTCTCGGAGCGCCCGCGGCCCGAGAGCCGGCGCAGGAGGTCGGTGCCGCGCAGGATCTCGGCGATCACCTCCTCTCCGAGGCTCGCCTCGGCAGGCGGCTTGACCATGTCCACCTGGAAGAGGCGCGCCATCTCCACCTTCGTCGGCAGCGCCTCCAGGTCGGCGGCGATGGCCCGGTAGCGGTCGGCAGGCGCGCCGACGCTGCCGGCGTCGAGCGCGGCCAGGGCGTCGCGGGCCGCCGCCAACCGCTGTGCGGCCTCCTGCCCGGCGTCGAGACCGGCCAGGTGGTCGACCAGGTCGTGGATGGCCTCCGGGCCGGTCACCGGCGGCGACAGGTCGGACACCAGGACCTGGCTGTCGATCAGCTCGGCGAGGAAGGCGTCGGCGTCCTCCTGCGAGATCTCGAGCTGGGGATCGGCGGCGCCCTCGCCGCCTTCCGCAGCGGCGCCCTCGCCGCCTTCCGTGGTGGTCACCAGCGCCGCGGCAAGGTCGGCGGCGCGCGCTCCGCCGCGTGCCCGCTCGAGCGTGGCCTCGAGGTAGTCGGAGGACTCGACAGCCACCAGGTGATGGGAGCGCACCTTGTCGTCCAGGCGGGCCTCGGCGTAGCGCAGGCGTCCGGCGGCGCGGTAGAGGCTCGAGTTCGGCCGGTATCGCAGCTCGCGGCGCATGCCCGCGTCGCGCTCCAGCTCCTCGCACAGCGCAAACAGGTAGTCCATGTCCAGCCGGGTGTGGCGGCGGTAGGCGGCGCGCGGTTGCAGCACCAGCCGCGTCCGCGGCCCGGCGGCGTCCGCGGCCGGCGGCAGGCCCGCGCCCGCGCCTGGCGCATCCATCACCCTGGCGTCGGGCGCGGCACCCGGCGCGGTGGCCGCGAGCAGCGCGGTCGAGCAGCCCGAGAAGAGGCCGAACGGGGTAGCGCGCGCCGCCATGCGCAGGAAATAGCGCACCAGTGCGCGCTCGGCGCGCTGTCCCTTCTTGCCGTCGGGCTCCCGGCGCCAGATGTCCAGGGCGTCGGCCAGGGACGGCGAGGCGACGAACAGCGCCTCCTGCACCTCGGGGCGCTCGAGCAGGTTGCTGAGGCGGGCGCGCAGGAGGGCGCGGTCGGCGGCCAGGGCGTCGGCGAGAGGGGTGGAATCGGCACCCGCCGTAGCGGCGGCGGCGGCCGGCGCGGCGAGGCCGGCGCTCCACTGCTCGACCTCTTCGAAAGGCAGCAGCGGCGTGCGAAAAACGAAGAACCCGGAGGGTGCGAAGTCGAGCTGGGTCGAGGAGCGGGGAGGTGCAGCCACGGGGCGTTGAAGATATCACGGCGACATGCCGCGACGGCGCCGCCGCGGGCCCCGCGGGATAAGTACTGCCAAGGCTCTACTGAAAGTAACCGCTGACGTCGAGCACCACGTTCACCGCGCGGCCGGCG
>DATKFK010000911.1:0-2596 GCA_035544375.1 Thermoanaerobaculia bacterium | reverse complement strand
AGGCCCAGGAGGGTGACCGCCAAGTCAAGACACCTCCTGGGCCTTCGCCGTCTTCGGCAGCGGCCCACCTTCTAGCCGAATCACACCCTGCCTGTCACGTAAGGGACGCTGCGACTTGCAACGGTGCCCGCCGATCCACCCTGCCCACCCACCCCGGCGGGGATGATGCTGAGGGAACTTCACCACCCCCGATGGCTGAGAACCGCGATCTTCACCGGATAGCAGCGGGTCTGCTCAGCCGCCGACACCCCCACACCATGGCGCCTCTCCGTCCGAGCCCCTGCCGCAAAGTATCCTCCGAGAGCCGTCGGTAGGCACCCAGGAAGCCGCACTTGCAGAGCTGAAGGCGGTGCCGGACGCGGAGGCGGCCCAAGGGCCGCTTCGGCGGCTTTGCCACTCACTGAGGGACGCGGACGCGCTTAGGGTCGCAACGGCGCGCGAGTCTGCGATTGCTGCACTTCAAGGTAAGAAGAAGATCAGCAGCCCTGCCGGCCTCGTGGAAGCAGCTCTCGCCCTGAATCGTGCACCCAATAGCGGACGTTCCCCGGCGGCCGTCCAGGGAAGAGCTGTCGCCTTCGACGAGCCGGAACCGTGGCAGGAGCCGGTTGAGGGATCTGCGCTGTTTAGTTGCATCGCCGACACCCTCACTCGGTACGTCGCGCTCCCGGCGCATGCCGCTGACGCGATGTCCCTCTGGGCGATCCACACACACTTGCTTGAGGCCGCGAACGTCGCGCCCATCCTAGCCCTGGTTTCACCAGAGAGGCGATGCGGAAAGACCAGAACCCTCTCTCTCCTTCGGCTGCTTGTGCCTAAGCCGATCCTCGCCTCGAACATTTCGCCTGCCGCGCTCTTTCGAGCGGTCGAGAGATTCTCGCCGACGCTGCTGATCGACGAGGCAGATAGAGTGGTCTCCGAAAACGAGGAGCTGCGCTGCATCCTCAACAGCAGCCATACACGAGATGCAGCATACGTCGTACGAACGGTCGGGGATGACCACGAGCCGCGCCGATTCTCTACGTGGGCCGCTAAGGCAGTGGCGCTCATCGGGCGCCTCCCCGACACCCTCGCGGATCGGAGTGTCATCATTCCGATGCGCCGGCGCGCGCCCGGGGAACGAGTCGAGCGCCTGCGGCTCGATCGGCCAGGTGACTTGGGGGATCTCCGGCGACGCGCGGCCCGATGGGCAGCCGATCATCTCGACGAGCTGCGCGCGGCCGATCCCGAGCTGCCGAAGGAGCTGAACGACCGAGCGGCGGACAACTGGCGTCCGCTTCTGGCAATCGCTGACGCCGCCGGAGGAGAGTGGCATGAGCGGGCGCGCAAGGCGGCAATGGTTCTCTCGGGTGTGGTGGCCGATGGCGAGGAGAGCATCCGCGAGCTGCTACTTGGCGACATCCGGGACGCCTTCGGTGAACGAGATGAGATCTTCACCGTGGACCTGCTCGACTGTCTCTGCGCGCGGGAGGAGAGACCATGGCCTGAGTGGAAGGCGGGGCGCCCGCTCACTGCGGTCCAGCTCGCCCGTCTCCTCAAGCCCTTTGGCGTGCGGCCCGGCACGTTGCGCGAAGGTGCCACAACCGGGAAGGGGTACCAGCTGGGCGACTTCGCAGACGCCTTCACTCGCTACCTACCCCCCTCCGAGCCGTCACACCCGTCACAACTCAGGGCTGGTGCGGGTTTGTCGGATTCTTCAACCCGTCACGGCTTAGGTACTGTGACGGGTGGCGAAAGCGCCGCAAACGCTTATGGGACAAGCTTTGTGACGAGTGTGACGTCTCAGACCCCCTCGCGAGGGGCCAAGGTGCCGCGGGTCGAGGTGGACGAATCCGAATCGGCAGAAAGCGAGTCGGTGGCGTGGCGCCCGTGATAGGCGCGGTAGCGTTGCTCGAAACGCTGGCGCGGCTCAGTCTCTCCATCGCGGTCGATTGCGACGGCCTGGTGGTCAAGGGACGTCGCTCAGCGCTGACCCCGGACCTCAAGCAGGCAATCCGCGACCACAAGGCCGAGCTTGTAAGCCTGGTCGCCGCCGATGGCTGGCCGCCGGAGTCGCTTGACGCGGAGCGGCGCTTCGGCCGCTGGCATGCCCGCCTCTATCCCCTTATCGGCAAGACGGTTGCCACGCCCCGAGGCGCCGGCCGACTTGCCCAGGTCTTCCCCGAGCGCGGGAGTGTTATCCTGCCCGATGAGGCGGTGGTAGGAGTTTTTGCACCCGAGGAGCTTCGACCGGGTGTTGGCAACAGCAACCCGCGGGATCACGGATAGCGACCTGAGTATTGACCTCCCGTCGCCATTTTTAATACGGCCCCATCTCGGCATTCCGCTTCGAGCCAGGCGAGCACGTCACCCCTCCCGCCGCAGGCGGCGCTTGCCGACCTTGTACGATGGCGGCGCGCTCATCGTTTGCGCCGGCTATCTCTTGCGAGCGCGTTCGAGAAGTTTCTTCACCTCCTCGTTTAGCCCGGACTTCCTTTCGATTCTTCTACGCAAGTGGTTGCAATGAAAGGCGTTCCAGCCAGTGCGACTGGCTGGCTACTGTCTACGCTTGGCGTCCGGCTGAGCTTAGAGAGATACCGCGAGCAGGGTGAGTGCTTTC
>DATKFK010000910.1:0-7382 GCA_035544375.1 Thermoanaerobaculia bacterium | reverse complement strand
CCGCAACCAGCGGTCCTCGTCGAGCCGGCGTTGATCCCCACCGTTCCTGATCGGCCACCCTCTCCGCCCGCGGCGGCTTCGCCGGCAGGCGCGGAGCGCACGGATGGGTGGCCCCTGACGCTCAGCCGGCTGCGGGCCCTGTCCGCGGTCGGCGCCCTCGCGCTCATCCTGGCGCTCGAGTACGTGCGCCACCTGGTTTCGCCCTACCTGGTCAGCTGGCGGGGCCTGGCGCTGATGAACGCCGCGGTGTTCGTCGCCGTCGTCTTCCTGCTCGGGGCGATGTTCAGCATCATCGCCCGCATGCAGCGGCGCCTGGAACGCCAGAACCGCGAGCTGCTGGCCCTCCATGCCGCGGCCCTCGACATCTATCGCGAGCTGGCGCTGGAGGTCGTGCTGCAGAAAGTGGTGGACCAGGCGCGGCTGCTGGTCGGGGCCCGCTACGGCGCGCTGTCGGTGATGGACGAGCACAACCGCATCGAAAGCTTCATCACCTCGGGCATCGACCCCGCCGAGCGCGCCCGCATCGGCGCGCCCCCCGAGGGTCGGGGCCTGCTCGGCGTGGCCCTGCGCGAAGGGCAGCGGCTGCGCACGAGCGACATCGCTGGCGATCCCCGCTCGATCGGCTTCCCGGCCAATCACCCTCCCATGCGCTCGCTGGTCGCGGTACCCATCCTCGGCGAGAGCCTGTTCCGCGGCAACCTCTACCTGGCCGAAAAGGTAGGCGACGAGGCCTTCTCGGCGGACGACGAAGAGACGCTGGCGCGCTTCGCCACCAGCGCCGCCATCACCATCGACCATGCCTACCTGCACCGGAAGCTGGCCGCTCTCGCCGTGGCCGAGGAGCGCTTGCGCATCGCGCACGAAATGCACGACGGGCTCGCCCAGGTGCTCGCCTACGTCAACACCAAGGCCCAGGCGGTGCGGGAGTTCCTGCGCACCGGCCGCGCCGTCGAAGCGGCGCGCCAGCTCGATCAGCTGGCGGCAGCCGCGCGCGAGGTCTACGGTGACGTGCGCGAATCGATCGTCGGCCTGCGCGGCGCCGCCGGCCCTGAGTGGCGGCTGGCCGAGGCGCTCGACGACTACGTGGCCTCCTGGCAAGCGGAGAGCGGGGTCGCCTGCCGGCTGCAGGTGGACCGCAACCTGCGCCTCCCGCAAGGGGCCGAGCTCCAGCTCCTGCGCATCGTCCAGGAGGCGCTCGCCAACGTGCGCAAGCATGCCCAGGCGCGCCGCGTCGAGGTCGACCTGCTGGTGCGCGCCGGCAACCTGGTGCTCACCGTCGCCGACGACGGCAAGGGTTTCAACCCCGCCGACCTCGGCCGCTCCGAGTTCCCGCGCTTCGGGCTGGTCACCATGCGGGAGCGGGCCGAAAGCGTTGGCGCTAAGCTCGAGATAGGCGCCTCGCTCAGCGGTGGTACGCTGATCAAGGTCGAGCTTCCACTTTCGGGGCCGGCCGCGGCGGCGGCAGGTTGACTCGCGCTCGAACATCCAGAGGAGGCTGCGATGAAGGTCCTGATCGCCGACGATCATGCGCTGTTCCGCGACAGCCTGCGCAGCCTGCTCGAGGCGCGCGGCATCGAGGTGGCCGGCGAGGCGAAGACCGGGCGCGAGGCTTGCGAGCTGGCGCGGCGGCTGCTACCCGACGTCGTGCTGATGGACCTCTCGATGCCCGAGATGGACGGCCTTGCCGCCACGCGCCAGATGAGCGCCGAGCTGCCGGCGGTGAAGGTGGTGATCCTGACCGCTTCCGACGAGGACGCCAAGCTCTTCGAGGCCATCAAGGCGGGCGCCCAGGGCTACTTGCTCAAGAATCTCAACTCCGAAGACTTCTTCGCGCTGCTCGAACGCACCGAACGCGGCGAGCCCGCCCTGACGCCGGCGATCGCCCGCAAGCTGCTCGAGGAATTCGCCCGCCCGCCCAAGGCGGCCGCGGCGCCGGCGAACGACCCCGACCCCTTGACCGAGCGCGAGCGGGAGATCCTCAAGCTGCTGGTCGAGGGCGTCACCTCCAACCGCAAGCTCGCCAAGCAGCTCGGGGTGAGCGAGAACACCATCAAGTTCCACGTCCGCCACCTGCTCGACAAGCTGCATCTCCACAACCGCGCGCAGGTCGTGGGGCATGCCCTGCGCCACGGATTGGTCGACTCCGACCCCCAGCCCGAAGGGTAACCGCCGGCGTTCCCGGCCGTGCGCTGCAGCGAGGCGCGCCGCTAGGTGCAGAGCACGAACACCCCATGGCTATAGGGTGGATCGAAGTCGTTTGTCGTCTGCGCTAGCTCGAACCAGAGGTCCCAGGCGAGATCGAGCTCCTCGTCGGTCATTTCCCGTAGGTTGAGGTCGTCCTCACTGAGCAGTTCCATGACTCGGGCCTCCGCAGGCAGGAAGTTCGAACGGCAGGGCACGCAGGGCCAGCTCGACTACCACCTCCTCGCGCGAGAGCCCCTTACGGACGGCTTGTACCGCCCGTCGCTTCGAGCCTCCACCATGGCGCGGCGCCAGCGCAAGGACCCGGTCGGGGTCGGTCGTGAGCTCGATCTCTCGCTCCGCCGGCAACAAACGGGCAAGCTCGCCGATCACCGGATAGTCCTTTGCGCGCTGGGTCCGTTTCATCCGGATCAGGGGCTCGATCGGCACGACGACCATCGGCTCCGTGACAGCGGTGAAGAGTGCGGGGTCTCATTCAGGATCCAGTCCCCATCCTTGCTCATCATGGCGAGGCGGTAGTAGACCACCGCGCGCTCGAGGCGTCGAAGTCGAGGTTCTCGGTGAGCCGCGTGCCGTCCTGGCGGAGCTTGTCGAGATAGAGCGCGATGCGCCGGCGGGCCTCCGCCAGGTCGGCGTGGCCGAGGTTCAGGTTCAGCAGATCGATGTACCACGGCGGTTTGACCTCGTCGAGCACGTAGGCCTCGACGATCGCCCGGGCGATCGGCAGCGTCGTCTGCTTCGAGTCGTCGTGGACGTCGCGATCGCGCGCCAGAAGGAGCTTGCGGTGCTCCTCCTCGAGGAGACGCGCGAAGAGCTCCCTGGTCAGGGGAGCGCCCGCCTCGATGCCGGCGTCGCCGTCGGGCTCGCTCCAGGCGGCGGCCTTGTGCAGCCACTCCCAGAGGATGCTGGCGCGGATCTCGCCAGTCGCCATGTCCTCCATCAGGTAGAGAACGTCGTCGTCGCCGAACGAGTCGGCCGGCTTCAGGGCGGCGGCCTGGAAGCCTTGCAGGAAGGCGTTTCCGTACTGCAGCGCCACGCTCAGCAGGTCCCGCGCGCCGCGGACCGTGCGCGGCGCCGGCTCGAGCAGCATCAGGGCGTCGGCGTCCGCGGGCGTATAGGTCAACCGCGGGAACGAACGCCCCAGCTGGTTGGCGGCGCCTGCCCGCTCCCATACCGGCCGCATGATGTGCACCATCTTCCAGTGCGCCACCCACTTGCCGCTCGCGCCTTCGCGCTGCTCGCGCTCGCCGCCGGCGACCGCCCGCTGCATGCTCGCCGCCACCCCCGCGGCGGAGCCCACCGGGATGTTCGCCTCCATGCCGCCCTGCCACAGCGCGTGGCGGCCGTTGCGGTCGGGCGTGTTCACGGCGCGGCGCACGCGGTCTTCGTAGTTCCGCATGTACCCATAGGTCATGCCGATCGCGTCGATGTTGGGGTTCTGGAAGCCGCGGTCCCAGGCCAGCGCGTCGGCGACGCTGTTGATGTAGTCCCAGCGTCCGGTGTTGAAGCCGACGAAGTGCGTGCCCAGCGCGGCACGGATCTCCATCAGCTGGAAGCTGGCCTCGATCTGCTCGACGAGGACGTAGACCTTGATCGTGCCCACCGCGAATCCGAGGTGACGCTCGAGCGCCGCCAGGATGTCGTTCCACAGGGCCGCCTCCTCCGCGGTCTGGATCTTCGGCAGGTAGAGCACGATCGAGGAGCCCGCCGCACGCAGGCGCCGGTGGTTCCCGGCCACGTACAGCACCAGGTCGACGATCGACGCCGAGAAGCCCGTGCCGCCGGCTTCCCGCACGTGCCGGTCGTCCAAGTGGAGGCCGCGGGCGCGGTAGATCTTGGTGGTGAAGTCGAGCTGCGCCCGCCAGTCGGCGACGATCGGCCGGCCGAAGAAGCCCTCCGCCCACCGGTTCATCTCGCCGGCGACCTCGGCGGCGACCGCGAGGAACACCGGGTCCCTGGCGATTGCGAGCTTCAGGTTGCGCTGGTTGTCGAGCGACATGGTGTCGATCTGCCCCAGCGCGTCCTCGCCGTCGAACATCCAGCCGTCGGCGCCGGAGAGGAGCGCGTAGGCGACGTTGCGCAGGCCGCTTTCGACCGTGGCATGCGGCCTGGTGGCTGGCCCGGTTCCCTGGATCCACTGGCGCTCGAGATCGGCGGGGATCTCGCCGCCGGCGAAGTTGCCGTCGCGCGCGTCCTGGACCCTGATGCCGGTGCGTGGGATCAACCCCGCGGGATCCAGGAAGGCGAGCCGGCGGCCGTGCCGCGACCGCTCCTGCCGCCGCGCCATGCGTCCCGCCATGACCTCTCGCCGGTCGCGGTTGAGCGGCGCCAGCGCCTCGAGCGCTGCGAGCGCCTCATCGGTGTAGACGTCGCGGTAGGACTGGAACGCGGGCTCGCGGAACTCGAGAGCAGTGGTCATGGCGGCGCCTCCGGGAATGCGCGGATGCTACCGCCGCTGCCGCGGTGCGACAAGGCGCGACGATCGCGCGGATCGCGCGGATCGCGACGACCCGCCGGATGACCCCGCCGATGACGCGACCGACCCTCGACAGCGGCGCCGAGCGCTCCCTCCAGGGCCAGGTCGCCTACCGCTTACCCCTGGCCGGCGTCCGCGGGGGCGTCCGCGGGGGCGGCGGCGGGCTCCGCGACCGCGAGAGGCTCGAGGTGGCCGATGCCTTCGAAGCTGCCGATGTCGATCGTCGCCCACAGGCGCACCCTGACGTAGTCGAGAGTCAGCTCGCCGGCGACCTTGATCGTGCCGGTCCCCTTCTCGAGGTCGGCGCCCGAAAAATCGCTGCGCTGCTGGTCGATGGGGAACCCCAGCTCGGTGCCACCCCGGGTTTCGGTGAACTTGACCAGCAGCCAGCCGCGGTCGATGGCCGCCTTCAGCGCCTCGCGGCTGGGCTCGGGACGAAGGCTCACGATGACGCGTTGGTCCTTGGTGAGTTTCTCTACCAGCTCATTCATGCTTTGGGCTCCTTTTCTTGGCTCTCCTGCTCTATCAGTGCGCGCTCGCCGCCCGAGCGCTCCTGCCTCGGGCTAAGTGCACACTAGCCCACCTCTCCCCGCAGATAGATCGCCAGGTCGCCGACGTTGGTGCCGGTGTTGCCGGTGTCCAGCAGGGCCCCGGGCAGCGCCGCCAGCGCGGGCTCCGAATCGTGGCTTGCCAGGGCGGCGGCCGGATCGGCGCCGGCGCGCTCGAGCGCCGCCCAGGTGGCGCCATCGGCGATGCCGCCGGCGTGGCGCGTCGGTCCATCCTCGCCGTCGGTCGCCAGCGCGAGGACCAGCTCGCCGCTGCCGCCCGCCAGCTCGCGCGCCGCCGCCAGCGCCAGCTCCTGGTTGCGCCCGCCGCGGCCCGGCGCGGGGCCGAGGGTCACCGTGGTCTCGCCTCCCAGGACCAGGGCCACCCTGCCGCCGGCGAGAGCGCGGCCCCGCTCGATCAGCACCCGGGCCGCCGGCGCGGCCTCCCCCGCCAGGTTGCCGGTCGCCATCGCGAAGCCGTTGCGGCGCGCCTCCTCGACAGCCGCCGCGACGGCGGTGGCCACGCTCCCCACCAGGACCGATTCGAGGCGCGCCAGCTCGGGGTCCCCCGGCTTGACCGTCTCCCGGAGCTCGCCGCGCGCGCCCGCCGCGAGGCGCTCCCGCACCCGCTCCGGCACCGCCAGAGGGGCCACCGCGGCGAGCGACTCGGCAAAGGTGGTGGGGTCGGCGGCAAAAGGGCCCGAGCCGATGGTGCCGGGGTCGTCGCCAGGCACGTCCGAGATCAGCAGGGCCAGCACCGGACCGCGGCTGGCGCGCAACGCGCCGCCGCCCTTGAAAGCCGACAGGTGCTTGCGCACGGCGTTGAAGGCGTGGATCGGCAACCCCGAGCCGAGGAGCGCGCGCTGCGTCGCCGTCAGGTCGTCGAGGGTGATCTCGCCGGCGAGCGCCTCGACACAGGCCGAGGAGCCGCCGGAAACCAGCGCCAGCAGGGGCGCTCCGGGAGGCAGCTCGCCGAGCCGGCGCAGCACCCGCTCGCCGGCCTCGAGGCTCTGCCGGTCGGACAGCGGGTGCCCGCCCGCAAGCTCCTCCCAGGCGGGGTCGAAGAGGCCGGGAGTGGCGTGCGTCCGCACCAGCAGCCGCGCCGCGTCCGGCCCCAGCGCGCCGCGGGCGCCGCGCGCCATCGCCGGCGCCGCCTTGCCCAGGGCCAGCGCCGCCGCGAAGCGCTGCGGCCGCGCCGCCACCGCCGCGCGCACCAGCCGCTCCGGATCGACCGCGGCGAGTGCCGCCGCCGCCATGCGCCGGGCAAGATCGTGGAGAGTCATGCCGTTTCCTGCCTGGCCGCGGCGTCAGCGCCGCCGCCCCTCCACTTCGCTTCGGCCAACAGTTTTCTATCTAGCGCGGCCAGAGCCAGCCGAAGGTCCCCGCCGTCAGCAGCGCGTAGATGAGACCGTCGAACATCCCTTTGAAAGTCGTGACCCAGCTGCGCTTGTACCAGATGGAGAAGGGCGGCAGGGCAAGCGCATAGCCCGCGAACGCCGTGGCGCCGGCCAGCTTGAACACCGTGCGGTAGGTCGCGCCGATCCCCAGCGCATGGCCGGTCACGTAGGCGACGACGCCGCCGACCACGACCGTATAGAGGAACCACAGCACGAAGGTCCCGCCCATCGCCGACGGACCATTCGGCAGCACCGTCATGATGGCGACCGGACCTGCCTTCATCTTCTCGACGAAGGCCGGGTCCTTCATCGCCGCCATCGAGCCGGCGCGCGGCATGAAGTAGTCGCCGGGCGGGATCTCCAAGGGGCGCAGCGCCGCCATGGCCTCGTCTTCACGCGGCAGCTGCCGCATGTCGTTGGCGTGGTAGCGCAGCAACATGTGAATGATGGTGCTCGCCAGGAAGACGAACACCGCCGCGAGGACGATAGGCCACCAGAGCGACAGCACAGGCACCATATCCACCTCCCTTTCGGCTCCCGGCGCGACGCCGGGCGTTTACTTGCAGGCGTCCGTCATCCTAGCGCGTGGATACCCCCCGGGCCAAGCCGCCGGCCCAGGCGCCAGCGATTCCGCAGTTTGGGTCCGAGAGGGTGACCGAACCGGTGTTGGGGCGGCGGATTGGCGCTGGCGCAGAGGAGGCAGGGGCCTTGATGGTGACTTTCGGGGGGCCGTAGCGAGCCGGGAGAAGGGTGAGAGCGGGT
>DATKFK010000909.1:0-4974 GCA_035544375.1 Thermoanaerobaculia bacterium | reverse complement strand
GACGCACAGCACGCGGCGGCCGCGCAGCTTGAGCACCTCGGGCCGGACCGGCAGCTCGGCAGCCTTGTTCTCCTTGACGCGGATCTCGAGCGGCGTCGTGCGGCTCGGCCCCAGCAGGGCGATCACCTCGACGCGGTCGAGCAGGTCGGCAGGGAGGCGGCTGGCCATGAACGGCAGCACGTCGGCGCCGAGCGAATAACCCGCCAGCAGCACGCGGTCGCGCTTCCACGCCGCCAGGTAGTGGCGCAGGAGCCGCTGCAAGTCGGCGGCGGCGGCCTCGGGGGTCCGGCCGTTCCAGAAATATTCGAGGGTGTCGAGGCCGACCACCGGCACGCCGCGCCGGCCGGCCAGGACCTTGGCCACCTCGCGATCGACGCTCGCCCACCCGCCATCGCCGGAGAGGATGACCGCCAGCTCGCCGCCGGCCGGGCCGGCGCTGGGCATCTCGATCAGCGGCAGGCCGGGGAGGGCCTTGGAGCCGAGGATCTCGGCGGCGGCCGCTCCCGGCTTCTCCCGCCGGGACGGCGCCGAGACCAGGCGGCCGACGGCGCCGCGGAGCGCCGGCTGCCACAGCTTCGGCTGCCCGAAGTCGCGATCGGCGCCGGGAACGGTGATGGCCTCGCCCTCAGGGGCGGAGCGCGCCAGCTCCCCGGCGGCGGCCGCCGGGCAGCGGCGGTCGGCGGTGCCCACCAGCGACAGCCACGGCTGCTCGAGGTCCCTGGCAGGCAGCAGCTCGAAGCCGCCCTGCGGCAGGGGACGAGTGGCCAGGCCGTGGCCCTTGCAGAGCTGCCGGTTCCCTGGCAGCCGGGGACAGAGCGCCAGGCCCAGGCCGCCGCGGAACGTATTGGCCGGTGCCTGGGCGAACGCGCCGTAGGCGAGCGCGGCGCCGGCGCCGGCACCCGCCACCAGCGGATGCACGTAGGCCGCGAAGCCGAGGCGCTTCTGGATGACCTTGCTGAGGTTCTCGAGGCTGCCGGCGGTGTAGGCACAGCTGTCGTGCTGCTCCGCGACGCGCACCAGGTAGTGACGGGTGTCGATCCCCACCACCAGGAGACCCTGGGCCGCGAGCGCCTGCGCCAGCCTCGCCGCCGCGGCGTCCCAGCCGCCCTCGTCCGAGAAGAAGAGCACGATGTTGGCGGGATGGGGCGTCTGCCGCAGCAAGTGAAGCGTGCCGAAGCGGCCGTACTGGGCTGTCTCCTCGGCCGGCGGCCCCGCACCGCCGGCGGCGCCGGCACTGGCGGCGGCACCGGCGGCAAAGGAGTCCGCCGGGCTCCTCTTGGCGGAAGCCAGGGCGGCCAGCGCGAAGCTGGCGCCCGGCCCGCGCAGCAGACCACCCATCAGGTCGGCGCCGATGCAGCCGATGGCAGCGATGCCGCCGATGGCGCCCATGCCGCCGATGGCGCCCATGCCGCCGATGCCGCCGATGCCGCCCATGCCGCCAGCGCCGGCCGCTGCGACGGCGGAGCTGACGAAGCCGGTCAGCGCGGCGCCGATGCCCGTGACGGCTGGCGCCGCACCAGGCTGCAAGATCGCGTCAAGCCGTGGTTGCGGGCTGGCTCCGGGCGATGGCGGCGAGCTCGTGCCGGGTGGGGGCGGGCTCGCACCGGCAGGCGGTTGGCCGGTGCCGGCCGGGGCCGGGCTGTCGCCGGGTGGCGGTGGCGGTTTGCGTTCCCGCTTCTTCGCCTTGTCGTCGCTCTCTCCTTCGGCTGAAGGTGCGCCCGGCTTGGCGCCCGGTTTGGCGGCCGGCTCGGCAGCCGGCTCCGCCGCCGGCCTGGACAGCTGGCGCACGATCGCCAACACCACCGCCCGGGGGTTGCCGCCCAGGTAGTGGGCGCCGGGGAGCGCGACGCTGGTGGCGAGCGACGGCGCCAGCGCCGTGCACAGGCTGGTGGCCTTCTCGCCGCTGCCATAGACGCAGAGCAGCGGCTTGCCCTTGAGCTTGGCGGCCTCGGGCGCCACCGGCCGGTCTTCGCCGCCGCCGTGGCCCAGCCACTCGCTCAGCCGGAACTCGAAGCTGGTGGTGCGGCCCGGACCGAGCAGCGTCACCAGGCGCACCTTGGGCTGCAGGTCGGGCGGCAGCCGGTCGACCATGAACGGCAGCACCTCGGCGCCCAGCGAGTAGCCGATGAGCACCGCGTCCTTGCGTTTCCACGCCGCGAGGTAGGTCCGCAGGATGCGCGCCAGGTCGGCGGCGGCGCCGTCCGGCGTGCGCGGCGTCCAGAAGTACTGCAGCGTGTTGAGGCCCACGACCGGGAGGCCGCGGTCGGCCAGCTGGCTCGCCACGTCGCGGTCGAGCCCGGCCCAGCCGCCGTCTCCGGACACGATGACCGCCATCGTGTCGCCGGTCGAGCCCGGCACCGGCAGCTCGAGCAGCGGCAGGTCCGCGAGTGACCTGCGCACCGCGCTTTCGGGGGGCCGGGAAAGGTCCGCGGCATTCACCACCCGCAGGTAGGCCTGCTTCAACCCCGAGGCGGCGCGCAGCTCGGGAGATGCCTGGTGGTGGCCGCTGCTCTTGGGCGGCGAGATCACCGCCGCGCCCTTGACCTTGGCGGCGAACGCCTCCGCTTCCTGCGGCGGACAGCTCTCGCCGCCCACGCCCGGGGCCAGCAGCCAGGGCTGATCGAGGCTCGCCACCGGCAGCAGCTGATAGGCGCCGCCGCCCGGCCGCGGCTGCGAGGTGAGGCCGCGGCCGGCGCAAAGCGGATGGCCGGTCTCGAGCCGCGGGCAGAAGCCGAGGCTGATGGCGCCGGCGAAGCTGCCGGCGGGCGCCTGGGCGAGCGCGCCGTAGGCGAGCGTGGCGCCGGCGCCGAAGCCGGCCAGCACCGGCGGCGTGTAGGCCGGCAGCTCGAGCTTCTTCTGCACCAGCTTGCTCAGCATCTCGAGGTCGCCGGCAGGGTAGGAGCAGTCCTGCGTCAGCCGCTCCATCTTGCGCAGGTAGTACGGGAGGTCCAGCCCGATGACCAGCGCATCGAGCGACGAGAGGCTGCGCGCCAGCGCCTCGGCGCGGGCGTCCCAGCCTTCCTCGCCGGAGACCAGCACCACGACCCCGCCCTTGGGGACCGGCGCGCGGCGATAGATGGACACGTCTCCGAAGCGGCCGTAGGTCTGGTGCTCGACCGCCGCCGGAGCCGCCGGAGCCGCCGCGGCGGGCGGCCGGGGCGCGGTGGCCGCGGCGGCGGTCGCGGCTGTGGCCGACGCGGCGGTGGCCGATGCGGCGACCGCGCCGGCCGCGCCAACCGCACCGGCCGCCGCCATGACGGCCACCGCGAGCGCGACGGCGCGGGCGGGTCCGGCGGTCCCGGCGCGTGCCGGGGCCGGCGCGGCGTGGCGGCGGCTCGAACGGATGCCGTTCACTTGCCCGCGGCCGCCGGTTGCAGCTCGTGCAGGATGCGGTCGGCCAGCGACGAGTAGGCGCCGCCGAAGTGGTGCGAGCCCTGGAAGGACACCGCCTTGCCGAGCCCGCCGAGCTTCGGGCACAGGCTGTCCTGCTCCTCCTGGCCGTAGAGGCACAGCAGCGGCTTGCCCCGCAGCTTGACGACCTCGGGCAGGACCGGGCGGTCGCCGCCGTCGCTGCCCGGCAGCCAGTCGGTCAGGTGGAACTGGAAGCTGGTGTTGCGGCTGGGGCCGAGCAGGACGATGAGCCGCACCCGGTTCAGCAGGTCGGCAGGCAGGCGGTTGGCCATGAACGGCAGCACGTCGGCGCCGAGCGAGTAGCCGATCAGCAGGAGCTGCTGCCGGCCCCATGCGGAAAGGTAGTGCCGCGCGATGCGCTGCAGATCGGCGGCGGCGCCTTCCGGGGTGCGCTCGCTCCAGAAGTACTGCAGGGAGTTGAGCCCCACCACCGGCACCCCCTTGCCCGCGAGCTCGTTGGCGACGTCGCGGTCGATACCGGCCCAGCCGCCGTCGCCCGAGACGACCACCGCCAGCAGGTCGCCAGCCGGCTGCTTCGCGGGCACCTCGACGAGCGGCAGATCGGCGACCGGCGGCGCGCCGGTCGCGGCCGGCGATGCGGCCGGCGCCGGCGGGGCCGCGCCGGGCACCGCCGGGACAGCGGCGGGCGTTCGGCCGGCCGGAGCGGCGGCTGCCGCGTGCCCCGGTTCGACGGCGCTGGTGATGCGCTGGAAGGCCTGCTTGAACTGCGCCTCCCAGTTGGCCGGCACCGAGAACCCGTGACCGACCCTGGGCAGCATCACCGCTTCGCCGTTCTTGACCTGGCGCACGTAGGCCTCGACGTCCTGCGGCGAGCAAACCTGGTCGATCAGCCCCTGGAAGGCTACCCACGGCTGCTCGAGAACGTCGGAGGGCTTGAAGCTCACGCCCTTGCCCTTGGGCCCCGGCCCCCAGGTCAGCCCATGGCCGGCGCAGAACGGCTTGCGCAGCGGCAGGTCAGGGCAGAAACCCATGCTGATCGCGCCCTTGAAGGTGTTCGGCGGCCCCTCGACCAGCAACGCGTACACCAGGGTGGCGCCGGAGGAGTAGCCGACCAGCACCGGCGGCGTGTAGGTGGGGAAGCCGAGCTTCTTCTGCACGTATTTGCTCAGCAGCTCGGCGTCGCTCGCCGGATACGAGCAGGTCTCCTTCCCGGTGGCGAGGGTGGCGAGGTAATGGGGCAGGTTGATGCCCACCACCAGGGCGTCCATCTTCGACAGGGTCTGGGCCATGTCGATCACGCCGAGGTTCCAGCCGCCGTCGCCGGACGCGAACAGCGCGAGGCCTTTCGACGCGCCTTTCGGCCGATAGATCGCGACTTCGCCGAAGCCCGCGATATCGAGATAGCGATCGGCGAGGGGATCGTGAGCGGGTGGCGCATGCTTGCGATGTTTCGTGGCCGGCTTGTGCGCGGCATCGGCAACGATCGGAGCGGCGCACGCATGGTCGAGTGCGGCGAACGAAAGCGCGGCGGCGAGCGCGGCCGCGATCCAGCGATGAAGCACGATGAAGCCTCCCTGCAAATCGCGCGGTATCGCGGCGCTC
>DATKFK010000908.1:0-6876 GCA_035544375.1 Thermoanaerobaculia bacterium | reverse complement strand
CTACATCCTGGGCGACATCTTCCACTCGAACCCGCTGATCGTCGGCACGCCCACCAACACCAAGTACTTCGCGATGAACCTCAACGAGAACAACGGCACCTGCGCGCCCGACGCCAACTCCAACACCGACACCGGTTACCGTTGCTTCGAAACCCGGCACGCGAATCGCCGCAAGGTCCTCTTGGTGGGCAGCAACGACGGCATGCTGCATGCTTTCGACGCCGGTCAGCCGCATGCCACCGCCTCCGGCACCACCACCACGGTGTCCTTCGACAACGGCAGCGGCAGCGAGCTGTGGGCGTACATGCCGCGCTCGGTGATGCCGACCGTGAAGGCCATCGCCAACGGCGTGCAGCAGCACTGGACGGTGGACGGCCCGGTCCAGGGCGCCGACGTGTTCATCGATCCGGCGCAGACCGGCACGCCGAACCCGAACAACCGTGAATGGCGCTCGGTGCTGGTCGCCGGGCTGCGCGAGGGTCCGGAGGCGGGCGGCACCAACGGCTACTACGCCTTGGACGTGACCCAGCCCGACACCCTGGCGGTGTCGAACGGTGTGTACGTGCCGCAGTCCGTCGGCGCCTCGCCGCTGCCGACGCCCGGCACGCCGGTGCCCTTCGTCCTCCCTTCGTGCGAGGGCTTCGGCGGCGCGCTGAATGCTTCGTGCGGCCGCGTGCCCTTCCCGTCGCCACTTTGGGAGTTCTACGACCAGGCGCACAACGCCGACGGCTCGACCGCGGTGGACGCCAACAACAACCCGGTGCTGATCGACGAGGACGCCAACGGCACGCCCGACCTGGGCCACACCTGGTCGATGCCGGCCATCGGGCGTATCCAGATCGCCGATGCGAGCGGCAACACCATCGACAAGTACGTCGCCATCTTCGGCGGCGGCCTGGACCCCGGCACCAAGACGCTCGACGTGCCGGCCGCCGGCAACTGGCTCTACATGGTGGACGTCGAGACCGGCAAGGCGATCTACAAGCGCGCGCTCAAGGGCTGCGCGGCGAGCGCTGCCGCGGCGGTCGACACCACCCAGTCCGGCCAGATCAACCGTATCTACATCGGCACCACCTCCGGCCACATGTACCGGGTCGACGTCGGCCCGAACGCCAACGGCCACCTGCCGCAGCTGCAGAACGTGTCGGTGCTCGGCACGGACGGCAAGCTCCACACCGAGCAGCGGATCGTCAACGACCCCGACAGCTCCTCCCAGCCGGCATGGGCGCCGCGCGAGATTTTCAACGCCAACTACAACGGCACGGTGCTGAGCACGACGCCGCGCTCGATCTACTACCGGCCCTCGGTGATCTTCGATGCGAGCCTGGGACTCTATGCCCTCGCCTTCGGCACCGGCGACCGTGAAGACCTGTGGAGCGCCGACCCGCAGGCGCAGCGCTACTACCTGTTCGTCGACGACACCGACCTGCTGTCGGCCTCGAAGCTGCCGCTCAACGAGTCCGCCTTCACGCCGATCGCGGTGAGCGCCGCGAACACCCCGAACGACATCCTGGAGAACAATCCGGTGGGGCAGCGCGGCTGGTTCCTGACCCTCTCCATCATCACCGATTCCTCGAGCGGCTCGCCGGTGAACTTCACCGAGCGCGTGATCACCGATTCGTTCGCGCTGACCGGGATCAACGTCTTCTCGACCTTCCAGCCGGACATCTGCTTCAACATCAACCCCGCCACCCTGCAGTGCGTCAACGGCAACAACGGGACGTGCTCGAAGGGCGGCACCAGCCGCATCTTCGTCACCTTCACGACCAACGGCAACACCGTCCTGAACGACCTCTCGGGCAACCCGATCCGGTATTACAATGCGCCGACCTTCGTCACGCCGCCCTACACGGAGCAGAGCCAGACCAAGAACCCGAGCCCCGGCAGCGCACAGGGACCCAACGCCGACCAGCTCACGGCGCAGCTGACCTCGGTGATGAACACCCTGAAGCAGCTGTTCCCCAAGAACTGTCGGTTCGGGAATTACCGCATCGACATCAAGGCCATCTCCGGCGATACCGGGGTCATCTTCATCGCACCGGTCCCGATCTGCATCGTCGAGAAGAACTGGAAAGAGCTGAACTAGCCAACCTCAGCCCGCTGCCCCGCTGCCCCGCGGCGCCGAGGCGCTCCGCGGGGCGTGCCGCCCCCGCCCGACCGGCCCGGCAATTGCATCAGCTGTTGCGTGGTGCAAATGTGACGCATGTCACAGGGGCTGGTGTGTCAGGCGTGTAGCATGGATTGTCTTCCTTTCGAGAGGGGGTCGCCGGCCCCGGGTCAATTCTTCAAAGTCAGCATGGCAAGGAGGTCCAAGATGCCCATCCGTCGACGCGACCACTTCCCGCGCGCCCTGTCCCTGGCTGGCCTGCCGGCGCTGGCGCTGATGGCGCTCGCCGTCCTGGCGGCCGCCGCTCCCCTGGATCCGGCGGCGACCGATCCGCGCGGACACTCGCACGGCCATCCGGGCGGCGGCGGCGGGCAGTTGACCTTCCAGTTGCATCCCGACGTCTGGAACACCAATTTCCCGAAGTCGCAGGGCTTTGTCGAGGCTTTCATCACCGGCGACGGCGCCGCCAGCGTCGATCTCGGGTCGATCATGCTCAGCGGCGACTCCGCCACCGCCGCGCCGCTGGCGCCGTCGGCCACCCGGCAGGAAGACCATCACACGGTCGCGCGGTTCACGATGGCGGCCGCCTTCGCCCTGCTCGCCAACCCCAAGCCGGGCGAGACCCATACCTTGATGTTGACCTTCACCGTCAATGGCAAGAGCATGCAGCTCACCACCACCGTCCGGATCGTGGGCCCGGGCGGACCCGGTAGCGGGGGCGGCGGTCTGCAGCTGCGCATCGCGCCGGACGTCTGGAACACCAACTTCGCCCACGCCGAGGGGACCGTGGCCTTCTTCATCACCGGCGCCGACGTGAAGGGGATCGACCTCAAGTCGATCCAGCTCATGGGCGACTCCACCTCGGCCTCGCCTCTCAACCCGGCGAGCGTCAAGCAGGAGGACCACCACGTGGTCGCGCGCTTCGCGATGGAGGACGCCTTCGCGCTCCTGAACGCCCCCAAAGCGGGTGAGATGCACAAGGTGACCCTCAGCTTCAGCCTCAACGGCACGGCAACCACCCTGAGTGGAGAGGTGAGGATCGTCGGTCCGTCGTAGCGCCACTGCCTCTCGATAGCCCCGAGCCCGGGAATTGAGTGCAGGGTAGAGAACGGTGGAGGGGGTGTTTTCCGCCTCCTCCGCCTCCCTGGTGGGTAGGCGTCTGCCCAAAAAGTGCTACAATTGACCCGTTTCCTGGGCAATGCGCTGTAGTGCGGCCAATTGTGATGGCCGAGAGGGCAGACGATGACGATATCGGCGGGACAGACTACGAAGCTCCAATCGAAATCCATGCGGTTTCTGGCGGGCCTGCTCCTGGCCGCGGCAGGCATCGCGGCGACGGCGCGCGGTGCTCACGCCGTGGTGTCGGGACAGTGCGTCCAGGCGCGCGGCGGTAACAGCTGCACCGCCGGCGACGTGACGTTCGTCCTGGTCGGCCTCGGCACCCAGACCACGGGCTGCGTCACCAACAGCGGCAACGTCACGATGTACCTGGGCGCCACGCTGAGCAACACCGCTGCCAATACCAGGTACGACATCGGGATGTACATCAACACCGACAATTCCGGCTCGGCGTACAGCGGCACCACCTGCGCCCGCGAGATTCTCAAGCCGGTTTACATGACGACGGGCACGAGCACCTGCCCTCCTCTCAACCTCTCCGGCGGCAGCGGGCCATACCTGAATGCGGACGGCAATAACTGCGGAGACCTGGCCAAGACCGGCACGCTGGGGACCTGCTCGGGCGGCGGGGGCGACTCCTTCTTCGTCTTCGCCTCTCCCATCACGTTCCCGTGTTCGGACCTCAATCCCAGGACCGGGTTCATCCAGATCCCAACCTGCGCCACCTGGGGCAACCACGTAGACGAGGTTCCCGGCAGCACGGCAACGCCGCCCAGCTGCACCGGCGGGACGGCGACGACCGGCTGCCAGAGTGAGTGCGACGTGGTGCCGGGCACCGGCTCGAAGTGCAACTGCGCCGTCATCCAGTCCAACGTGCCCAATCCGAACCTGGGCCTCACCTGCTCGTGCTCTCCGACCCCGGTGCGGCAGGGGGCGTCCACCGCCTGCACGGTGAGCTTCACCAACACCTTCAGCCCGGCGTGCACCAACCCGTCGCCCACGCCCGCCGAACGGTTCCAGTGCGGGGTGGCGAGCTTCGTCCGCTGGAAGGCGCTCTACAGCACGGCCAACGGCGGCTCGGTCCTCGTCGACAGCGGCGTCACGCCGAGCGAGACGACCGGCGGCACGGTCGCGGACGACGGCGCCGGCACCGTCACCTGGACGCCCAAGGACACGACCGCGAGCGGCACCAGCCTGGGGGTCATCGGCGCCAACGAATCGGGCAGCATGACCTATCAGTACATCGTGGGCGCCACCCAGCCCGACGGCGTGGTCAATCAGACCGTGCAGACGTACTGGTCCAACGGCAGCGGCTTCAGCCCCGAGGTGCAGGAAACCGCGCTCAGCGCGACCTGCACTTTCACCGTGTCCAGCACGGCGAACTGGGCCTCGGTGCACTCGGTCAAGGCGCGCGAGGAGGCGGGGAGGGTAGTCCTGGGATGGGAGACCGCCGCCGAGATCGCCACCGCCGGCTTCCGCGTGTTGCGGCAGGAGCCCTCCCGATCCGGACGACCCGGCGAGTTCCGCGCCGTCTCCTCGCGGCTGCTGCCGGCGGTGGGGCGGGCGCCGGGCGGCGTCTATCGCTTCGTCGACGACACGGCTCCGGCCACGGGCCGCTTGACCTACAAGATCGTCGAGCGCGACCTCAGGGGCGGCGAGCACGAGTCCGGCCCCTTCACCGTCGAGGTCGAGCGCCGGCCGGAGCCGCCGGCGGTCCGCGCGATGGCCGCCGACTTCGAAGCCGCGGCGCATCCTCCACGGCTGGCGGCGTCGCCCGGGCCGCCCGCGGCGATCGCGCCGCCCGCCTCGGCGTCCACGGCCGGAGCCGCCCCCGGCGTGCAAACAACCGTGCAGTCTGCTGGCACGGGCGCCGCCACGCGGCTCAAGATCGCCACCTCGGCACCCGGGCTCTACAGCGTCGGCGCCGCCGACGTCGCGGCGGCCTTCGGCGGGTCGCCTTCCAGCGTTGTGGCGCAGATCGCCCGCGGCCGCTACCGGCTCAGCAACCGCGGCAGCGACGTCGCCTGGCAGCCGGCCGCGGACGGCAAGGGGATCGTCTTCTACGCCGCGCCGGTGGACAAGAGCCTGAGCCTCTTCAACCTGCGGAACGTCTACTGGCTCGAAGGCGGCACCGGCACGGCGATCGGCGCCGCGGCGGGCGGCGGCGGCAGCGCGCCGGCGCCGGCGGGCCAGTCGTTCCTCGACGCCGAGCACTTCAAGCAGAGCCTCTTCGCCAACCCCTACGTGACGGCCAATCCCGCCGACGACTACTGGTTCTGGCAAGCCTTCCTGAGCGGCGATCCGCAGCTCGGCCAGGGCAGCTTCAGCGTCAACCTCCCCGGGGTCGCGGCCGGCGCGTCGGGGGCGTCGCTCGCCGTCAACCTGATGGGCTTCTCGAGCAGCCACCGGGTGTCGGTGCAGCTCAACGGCACCGCGCTGGGCGAGATCGACTGGACCTGGGACGGCGCCGGCTTCGGCGCCCGGCACTCGGGGACCTTCACGGTCGCTCCGGGGCAGCTCGTCGCGGGCGTCAACCGCATCGACCTGGTGGGGCTCGACGGCATCTTCTTCCTCGACTCCTTCGACGTGATCTACCCGCGCCTCTACCGCGCCGCCGGCGACCAGCTGGCCTTCCACGGCGACGCCAACCCGGTGGTGACCGTCGGCGGCTTCAGCCGCTCCGACGTCGCCGTCTACGACCTGAGCCTGCCGCTGTCTCCCAGGCTCGCGGCCGGGGTGGTGGACGCCGACCCGGCAGGCGGCTTCCGCGTCAGCTTCCGGCCGGCCTCCGCATCCACGCCCTACCTGGCGGCGAGCGGGGCCGCCGTCGCCGCCGCGTCTTCGACGCCCAGGACGGACGCCGGACTGGCCAGCGCGCGCAACGGCGCCGACTACCTGGTCGTCACCGCCGGCAGCCTGCGCGCCGCGGCGCAGGGGCTGGCCGACTACCGGAAGAGCCGAGGCCTGGTCACCCAGGTGGTGACGGTCGACGACGTCATGGACGACTTCGCCTATGGCCTGCTGGACCCTGGTGCGATCCGCGCCTTCGTGGCCTATGCCGCGGCCAACTGGCAGCCGCGCCCCCGCTACCTGGCGTTTGCGGGCAAGGGGACCTACGACTATCGGGGCCTGCTCGGCTTCGGCGACAACCTGGTGCCGCCGATGATGGTGGCGTCCTACGAGGGCCTGGTGCCGTCGGACGGAGCGTTCGCCGATCTGGATGGCGACGGGATCGCCGACCTGGCCGTCGGGCGCATCCCGGCCCTCACCGCCGCCGAGCTGACGGCCTACTTGGGCAAGGTCCAGGCCTACGAGAGCGGCGGCGCCGGCAGCTGGGCGCAGCGGGTCTTGCTGGCGGCCGATGCGCCGGACGCGGCGGGCGACTACGTGCAGGGCAGCGACGCGGTGGCCTCCCGCGTGCCGGCCGGATTCCAGATCGACCGGGATTACCTCACTGCCGGCGCCACCCAGGCGCAGCTCGACGCGGCCAGGGCGCAGCTCTTAGGCGGCTTCGCCGGCGGCCGGGTGCTGGTCAATTACGTGGGCCATGGCGGTCTCGACCGCCTCGCGTCGGCGGGCTTGCTGACCACGGCCGACGTCGGGCTGCTGAGCGGCGGGCCGCGCTCGCCGCTCCTCACCGCGCTCACCTG
>DATKFK010000907.1:0-2770 GCA_035544375.1 Thermoanaerobaculia bacterium | reverse complement strand
GACGAGCCGGTGCGGGACCTCTGCAAGATGCTGGGCGTCACCGCGGTGCTCGAGAAGCCGGGAGGGCTCGCCGAGCTGCGCAGCCTGGTGCTCGGCAACCGGCCGCCGGCCGCTCCGGAAGATTCGCCCGAGGACGCTCCCCCGGTCCAGGACGTCGAGCTCCTCTCGGAGTTCATGGCCTCCGACCGCATCCGCTCCGTGCTGCAACCGGTGGTCAAGCTGCAGCGCGGCGGTGCGCCCTACGAGCTGTTCGGGGTCGAGGGACTGGCGCGCGGCCCGGCAACCTCGCTGCTCGGCAACCCGCTGCTGTTCCTGAGCTACGCGGCCCACAAGGAGCTGCTCTTCGAAGCCGACCTGATCTGCATCCGTGCCGCCCTGGCCGAGGTCCAGCGGCTGGGCCGGGTGGTCAACACCTTCCTCAACGTGCAGCCGCGCTCGCTCTCCAACCCCGAGTTCACCGACATGCTCGGCCAGGCGGTGCGCCAGGCCGGGCTGCACGAGCAGAACGTCATCCTGGAGCTGACCGAGCAGCAGACGATCCTCAACCCGCTCGCCTTCGGCGCCGCGCTGCAGCGGCTGCGTGAGCGCGGCTTCCGGATCGCCCTGGACGACTACGGCGAGGGATCGTCGAACCTGAACCTGCTGCTGAATTTACGGCCTGAGTACCTGAAGATCTCGGGCACCTTCTGCCGCCAGCTCGACCGCGACCCGTTCAAGCAGACCCTGGTGCAGAGCACCGCCGAGATGGCCGCGCGCATCGGCATCGCCACCATCATGGAGGCGGTCGAGAACGCCTCCGAGGCGGAGGTCCTGCACCAGCTCGGGATCGATTACGGACAGGGTTTCTACTTTCTCGAACCGTTGCCTGGACGCGAGCTGGCGCGCTCCCGGCGCGTCGGCATCACCCTTCCCGGCCAGACCGAGCGGCGGAGCCCGCTCGCCGACGCCGCGGCCGAGCCCTGAGGCGCGGCTGCCGCCGCGCGCGCGGCGCGGTGCCGATGTGACAGTGTGCCTGCGGCTGAGCGTGATCGGGCGCATCCCTCTTTACCTCCAATCGCAATTTGCTATACTCCGCCGCCGTCGCTAGTGGCAGTTTGCTTTATCTCCAACTAGTTGCTTTCGCGCGACTTAAAGATTTAACGCGCAGATTCAAAGCTATTCATGCGCGGTATAAAATGCTCCTTCCCAGATGGTGAACGAAACATGTTTTTATATTCTTTGAAGAGGAACGATTCCTCTTCAACTTAACAGGGAGGGTTACGCCAATGTCCATCCAAGAGTTTCAGGCACAGCTTGCGCAGGCCAACGAACAGAATGCGCTCATGGGCGCGCTCAGCCGGCTGAGCCTGCTCGACCTCGACGCCGTGACCGACGGCACCGTGCCGCAGGACACGTGGGGGGCTTGGACCTCCAACGTCGCCGGCGAGTAGCGACCGCCACCGCGGACAACTCCACCACCGGATATCGAGCGCGCCGGCCCGGAGCAGGGCCGGCGCGGCAGGAGCCCTGACTTGCGATTCGAACAATTGAATGCGCGGCTGCGGACGCTGCCGCAGGTCGCCGATTGGCCGCAGATGCTGCAGCTGATCGAGCGCGCCGTCCCGGGCGAGCAGCAGTCGGTCTGGGACTACCCGGTCATCGCTTGCGAGGCGGTCGGCGGCACGGCCGAGGCGGCGATGGCGGGGGCCGCCGCGGTCTTCTGCTCCCTGACCAGCATCCACCTCGTCGACGACATGCTCGACGACGATCCGCAAGGGGACTTCCGGCGGTGGGGCGCTGGCGTTACCGCCAACCTCGCTCTCGCCTTCCAGGCCGCCGCCCACTGCCAGCTGGACGAACCCGGCGCGTCGCCGGCGATCCGCGCCGAGCTCCATTCCTGCCTGGGCCGCATGGCCCTCGCCACCGCCTTCGGGCAGCATCTCGACAGCCGTGAGGCTGCCGGCGAGGCGGACTACTGGCGCATCGTCGGCGCCAAGACGCCGCCGCTCTTCGGCGCCGCCTTGCGCCTGGGCGCGTTGCTCGGCGGCGCGCCGCCGCCGATCGCGGCGGACCTCGAACGCCTCGGCGCAGTGCTCGGCAAGTTCGTCCAGGTCAGCGACGACGTCGCCGATGCCTTGCGCTCGCCGGCAAGCGCGGACTGGCAGCGCCGTCCGAACAACCTGGCGATCCTCTATGCGATGACCGCCGATCACCCGGGGCGCGCAGAGTTCCTGACCCTGTCCGCCAGGTGCGAAGACCCCGCGTCGCTCGCCGCCGCCCAGCAGCTGCTGCTGCGCAGCGGCTCGGTGAGCTACTGCGCGCTCAAGATGATCGAGCTCTCGCGCCAGGCCCACGCCATCTTCGCCGGCACCGCGCTGCGCCACCCCGCCCCCGTGGCGGCGCTCCTGGCCGCGACGCTGCGGCCGCTCGAGCGTCTGCTCTCCCTGGCCGGGCTGGACGAGCCGCTGCTGGCGGCGCCGCCCCTGCCGCCCCCGCAAGCTCGGCAGCCCCTGCAAGCCTCGCAATCCTCCCAGCCCTCCCAACCCTCGCAGTCCTCACAGCCCTCCCAACCCTTGCAGTCCTCACAGCCCTCCCAACCCTCCCAACCCTTGCAGTCCTCACAGCCCTCACAGCCCTCCCAACCCTCGCAGTCCTCACAGCCCTCGCAGCCGACGACGGCGTAGGCCCCCGGCCGGGCCGGTGTACACTTCCTGGGAGTCAGCTTCTGATCGGGCGCGATCCATCGCGAAGCCGTCGCGACCGATCGCCACGTGACGCCGCGGCCGGTGCG
>DATKFK010000906.1:0-2592 GCA_035544375.1 Thermoanaerobaculia bacterium | reverse complement strand
CCTGCCTTTACGATGGAACAGTTTTCATTACAGCCCGACGGCGGTTGGTATCTGCTACCACTCTCTCGATAAATCAGTGCCGAGGAGATCCACCGCCAAAGATATCGCTGGCCGGAGAGATCGATGGCCGGAGAGGGGAGAGGTCCGCAGGGCTGGGGCTCGCGGGGGGCACCTGCCGGCCGACTCTAAGAGGCGAGGCAAGGACCCCCAAACCCGGCACAACCCCCAGCGAGCCTGAAGGTCGGCCGGCAGGTGCCCCCAGCGAGACCGTGCCCCCGCTCGGACCAGGGGGGTGCCCCTCGAAGGCAAGTAGGCCCGAGGTTTGCAGTACCCCTGCCGCGGACGGTGTAGGAGGCTGTTGTAATGGTCCGGCGTCGACTCCTTGGTATGGCTTTCCAGTTCGCCGACCTGCTGATGATGGTCGTCGCATTCACCCTGGCTACTGCCTATGCCGCAGATGACTTGTCGCTCAGCCGCGTCATGGGCATGCGCTTCCGGATCGTCAACTTCGTCACGTTCATGTTGCTGCTGGCGCTCTGGCACGCGATCCTTCGCGCCTTGGGCATGTACCGCTCACACCGTCTCTCATCCCCAAGGGCGGAAGCGTGGCGGGCGCTGCAGGCAACGACTCTGGGCACGCTGGCGATCCTCAATTGCGCGATCCTGCTCAACATCCGGCTGGTGACGCCCGCTTTCATCCTGGCGTTCTGGCTGGCGAGCTCGGGGCTCTATGTCGCCAACCGGCTGGCGGTCCGGCTGCTCTTGACGCGTGCCCGGCGCGGCGGGCGCAACCTGCGCAACGTCTTGATCGTCGGCACCAACGCGCGCGCCGAACAGTATGCGTGCAAGGTGGAGGCCCACCCCGAGCTCGGCTACAGCGTTCTCGGTTTCGTCGACGGCGAGTGGAGCGGCCTAGAGGACTTCAAGCGGCGGACCGGCCGCGCCGTGGTCGCCAGTCCCGATCAGCTGCCGCAGTTCCTGCGCGGCAACGTCGTCGACGAGGTGGTGATCGCCCTGCCGCTCGGCTCGTGCTACGAGCAGTGCGCACGGATCATCGGCATCTGCGAGGAGCAGGGGATCGTCGTCCGCCTGTTCTCGGACCTGTTCAAGCTCAAGCTCGCCAAGGCCACGGTCGAGGTGCTCGAAGACGAGCCGGTGGTGACCATCTGGACCGGCGCCATGGAGGGCTGGCCGGTGTTGCTGAAGCGCGCCTTCGACATCGCGGTCTCGGCGCTGCTGCTGGCGCTGCTGTCGCCGCTGCTCCTGCTTGCGGCCCTGCTCGTCAAGCTCACCTCGCCGGGGCCGGTGTTCTTCGTGCAGCAGCGGGTGGGCTTCAACAAGCGGCGCATCCAGGTGCACAAGTTCCGCACCATGGTGGCCGACGCCGAGCGGCGCCTCTCCGAGGTCGCGCATCTCAACGAGGTGAGCGGCCCGGTTTTCAAGATCAAGGACGACCCGCGCCTGACGCCGGTCGGCCGCGCCCTGCGCAAGACCTCGATCGACGAGCTGCCGCAGCTGTTCGACGTGCTGCTCGGCCGCATGAGCCTGGTCGGACCCCGGCCGCTGCCGGTGCGGGACTACGAGGGCTTCCACCACGATTGGCACCGCCGCCGCTTCAGCGTCCGCCCGGGAATCACCTGCCTGTGGCAGGTCGATGGCCGCAGCTCCCTGCCCTTCGAGAGATGGATGGAACTGGACTTGCAGTACATCGACCAGTGGTCGCTCCTGCTCGACTTCAAGATCCTGTTGCGGACCATTCCCGCGGTGCTGCGGGGCACGGGAGCGGCTTGATCACCGCCATGCCCGCCGCGGGCCGCGCGCCGGCGCGCCGCGGCGGATCGCCGCCCGCCCTGCCGTGGCGGGCGGTCGTGCTGTCGGCCGCGCTCGCGTCCGGCGTCGCCGCGGTGGCCATGCCCATGGTCGCCGCGCACGCCGGCGGCTTCCTGCTGCGTGGCGACGGCGTCGCCTATTTCCTCTACGCCCGCGCCCTCGTGCTCGAGGGCTCCACCGATCCGACCGCCGGCTACCGCCAACTCGACGCGCGCTTGGCGAGCGACCCCACGGGACCCCTCGAGGCGCTGCGCGAGAGCGCCCACGCCGTGCCCGGCACCGGCCGCGTGGCGCTGCCCTGGCCCGTGGGCGCCGGCGTGTTGATGGCGCCGTTCTACGCCCTCGGTTGGGGCGCCGAGCGGGTCGTGGCCGCCGAGGCCGGGCGAGCGCCGGACTCCTTCGGCACGATCCCGCAGGCCGGCTATGGGTTGGGCGCGGTGGTCTACGGGCTGCTCGGCTTCTGGGCCAGCTTCCTGGCCGCCGCGCGGGTCGCCGATGCGGGCGCCGCGGCGGTCGCGGCCATGGCGCTGGTGTTCGCCGGGCCGGCGGTCTTCTACGTCTTCCTCCACCCCACCATGGCGCACGCGCCCTCGTTCGGCCTGGCGGCACTGCTGGTGCTGCTGTGGTGGCGCCTGTGGGATGCCGGAGAGGCCGGGATCGGCGCGCTCGCCGCACTCGCCGCGCTGCTCGGGCTGCTGGTGCTGGTGCGCTACCAGAACATCGTCTTCGGGGTGCTGCCGGCAGCGCTGTGGGCGCGGCTCG
>DATKFK010000905.1:0-4013 GCA_035544375.1 Thermoanaerobaculia bacterium | reverse complement strand
GGCGCCGCGATCCGCTTCATCAGGTCGGCGCCGGTGCCTGAGCTCCACAGGATCGGCACCAGGCCGGCGATCATGGTGACCACCGTCATCAGCTTGGGCCGGATGCGGTGGGCCGCGCCCTCGACGATCGCCTCTCGCAGGTCGGCGAACGAGCGCAGGCGCCCTTCCTGTCCCCGGCGGCGGTGCGACAGCGTGAGATAGAGCAGCATCACCACCCCGGTCTCGGCGTCCAGTCCCGCCAGCGCGATGAGCCCGACCCAGACCGCCACGCTGACGTTGTAATGCAGCAGGAAGAGCAGCCAGACCGCACCGATGAGCGAGAACGGCACGGCGAGCAGCACGATGCCGGTCTCGACGCCCGAGCGGGTATTGAGATAGAGCAGCAGCACGATGAGCAGGAGCGTGATCGGCACGACCGCCTGCAACCGCTCCTTGGCGCGCTCGAGGTGCTCGAACTGCCCGGCCCACTCGATGCGCATCCCCGGGGGCAGGCGTACCTTGCCCTCCACCTGCCGGCGCGCCTCGGCGACGTAGTCGGCGATCGGCCGGCCGGCCACGTCGACGGACACGAAACCCACCAGGCGCCCGCCCTCGCTGCGGATCATCGGCGGCCCGGCGGCCACCTCGACCCGCGCCACCGTCCCCAGCGGCACCTGCGCTCCGGCGGGCGTCGCGACCAGCACCTGGCCGAGCAGCGCCTGCGGATCGGCCCGGTAGTCGCGGGCGAAGCGCACCGCGATCGGATAGCGCTCGCGGCCCTCGACGGTGCGCGACACCTCCTCGCCGCCGATCGCCGAGGCCACCGCCGCGTCGACGTCGGCCACGGTGAGGCCATAGCGCGCCGCCGCCTGGCGATCGATCCGCACGTCGAGGTAGAGGCCGCCCGCCGCCCGGTCGGCATAGGCGCTGCGCGTCCCGGGCACCCCGGCGATCGCATGTTCGATGGCGATCGAAACCTTTTCGATGGCCCCCAGATCGTCGCCGAGCACCTTGATCCCCAGCGGGCTCCTGATGCCCGTCGCCAGCATCTCGGTGCGCGTCTGGATGGGCATCCACCAGACGTTGGGCATGCCGGGGAAGCGCAGCTTCGCATCCATCTCGCGGATCAGGCCGTCCCAGGTGAGGCCCGGGCGCCACCGCTCGCGCGGCTTCAAGGTGACGACGGTCTCCACCATGCCGATCGGCGCCGGATCGGTCGGCGACTCGGCGCGGCCCATCTTGCCGAACACCGTCGCCACCTCGGGAAACGCGGCCAGCTGGCGGTCCATCGCCGTGAGCGTCCGCGAGGCGGTCGCGATCGACATCCCCGGCGGCGCGGTGGGCATGTAGAGGATCACCCCCTCGTTGAGCGGCGGCATGAGCTCCTGCCCGAGCCGGAACCAGGCCGGCAGCGACACGATCAGCGCCGCGACCGCCGTGGCGACGACCGCCCAGCGATGATCGACGACGAAACGGACGACCGGCGCGTAGGCCCGGATCAGCACCCGGTTCAGCGGATTGGCGCCCTCGCGCCGAACCTTGCCGCGAATGAAGAGCACCGCGAGCGCCGGCGCCAGGGTGACCGCAAGCAAGGCTGAGAAGCCCATCGCGTAGGTCTTGGTGAAGGCGAGCGGCCGGAAGAGGCGGCCCTCGGTGCCTTCCAGGGTGAAGACCGGCAGGAACGCGACGGTGATCACCAGCAGCGCGAAGAACAGGCTCGGGCCGACCTCCTGCATCGCGGCGACGATCCGCCGCACCTGGCCGGGCCTTCCTTCCGGACGGCCCGCGGCCTCCCAGCGCTCGAGATGCTTGTGGACGTTTTCGATCAGGATGATCGAGGCGTCGACCATGGCGCCCAGGGCGACCGCGATGCCGCCCAACGACATGATGTTGACGGTCAGCCCCTGGTAGAAGACCGGGATGAAGGAGAGCAGCACCGCGACCGGCAGCGTCAGGATTGGCACCAGGGCGCTGCGCGCATGGAGCAGGAAAAGGAAGATGACCAGGCTCACCGCGGCCATCTCCTCGATCAGGGTGTGGCGCAGCGTCGCGATCGATTCCTCGATGAGCCGCGAGCGGTCGTAGGTGACGACGACGTGGACGCCCGCGGGCAGGCCGTGCTCGATCTCTGCGAGCCGCGCCTTGACCGCACGGATGACGTCGAGCGCGTTCTCGCCGTAGCGCATGACCACGATGCCGCCCGCCGTCTCGCCGCGGCCCCCGAGCTCGGCCAGGCCGCGCCGCTCCTCGGGCACCAGGGCGACGACGCCGACGTCCCGCAGCAGGATGGGCGTGCCGCCCGGGCCGACCGCCAGCGGCACCGCCTCGAGGTCGGCCAGGCTCCGCACGTACCCCCGGCCGCGGATCACGTACTCGTGACCCGAAAGCTCGATGGCGCTGCCGCCCACCTCCTGGTTCGAGGCCCGCACCTTCTCGACGACGGTCGCGGTCGGGATGCCGTAGGCGCGCAGGCGCTCCGGGTCGAGCTGCACCTGGTACTGCTTGACGAAGCCGCCGACCGACGCCACCTCGGCGACGCCGGGCACGCTCGCCAGCGCATAGCGCAGGTTCCAGTCCTGGATCGCCCGCAGCTGCTGCAGGTCGTGCCGGCCGCTCGTGTCGACCAGGGCGTACTCGAACACCCAGCCGACGCCGGTGGCGTCCGGGCCAAGGCGCGGCCGGACGCCCGCCGGCAGCGAGCCCTGCGCCTGGTTCAGGTACTCGAGCACGCGCGAGCGTGCCCAGTAGACGTCGGTTCCGTCCTGGAAGATCGCATAGACGAACGACATGCCGAACATCGACTGCCCGCGAACGAAACGCACCCGCGGCGCGCCGAGCAGGGCGGCCGAGAGCGGGTAGGTGACCTGGTCCTCGACCAGGTCCGGGCTCTGGCCCGGCCACTCGGTGAAGACGATCACCTGCACGTCCGAGAGGTCCGGGATGGCGTCGAGCGGCGCGTGGCGCAGGGCATACCAGCCCCAGGCCGCGAGGCCGGCGACGGCGAGGAGGGTGAGCCAGCGGTTGCGGGCCGCGGCCGCGATGACCCTGCCGGCGGCGCCGTTCGGCGGTTCCTCGAGCGGCGGCCCGCTCACGAGCCGCCCTCGCCGGCAGCGGTCAGCCGGCTCTCCGCGTCGAGCAGGAAGTTCCCCGAGGTGACCACCCGGTCGCCCGCAGAGAGCCCGGCCAGCACCTCGTAGGCGCCGGCCGACCTGGCGCCCAGCCGCACCTCGCGCGGCCGGAAGCGGCCGCCGCCCAGGTCGACGAAAACGATCGTGCGCGGGCCGGTGTAGAGCACCGCGGACTCCGGCACCACCAGGGCCTGCCGCGCCGCGCCGGCAAGCTCCACGTCGGCGTACATGCCGGGACGCAGATCGGGCCCCGCGGCGCCGGCCGGATTGGCCATCTCGATGCGCACCCGCACCGTCCGGCTCGCGGCCGAGACCGCCGGTTCGATCAGCGCGATCCGTCCGTGCAGGCGTCTCCCCGGCACCGCGCGCAGCGTCGCCGTGGCCTCTGTTCCCGGCCGCACGCGCGGCAGGTCGCCCTCGTAGACCTCCGCCTCGATCCAGACGCGGTCGAGGTCCGCGATGCGGAAGAGCTTCATCCCCGGCTGCACGCTGGCGCCCTGCACGATGTCCTTCTCGACCACCACGCCCGCGGCCGGCGAGGCGATCGGCACCTCTTTCTCGGGAGCGCCGCGCGCGGCGAAGCGGCGGATCTCGCCGTCGCCCAGGTCCCAAAGGCGCAGCTTCTGGCGGGCCGCCTCGACCAGGTAGTCTGCCCGGTCGGGCGCATCGGTCGCCTGGGCCGCGCGCTGGCTCGCCAGCGCCGCGAGGTACTCCTGCTCCGCCCCGTACAGCTCCGGGCTGTAGAGCGTGAACAGGGTCTGCCCCCGCCGCACCCGCTGGCCGGTCTGGTCGACGTAGAGCCTGCCGATCCAGCCCGCGAACTTGACGCTCACGTCGTGGAGGCGGCTCTCGTCGTAGGCCACCCGCCCGACCGTCGTGATGCCGCCGGCGAGCGGCCGCCTTACG
>DATKFK010000904.1:0-9318 GCA_035544375.1 Thermoanaerobaculia bacterium | reverse complement strand
TGGGATTGCTCGCTGCCGGCAGCTACACGCTCAGGGAGGTCGACTTCGACGGCAATCTCCTCTCCACGAGCGTCTTCCAGGTGGGCGCCCCCACGACCCGGGTCGGCCTGCTGGCCGGCCGCTTCGCGGTCAGCGCCACATGGTTTCTCCCTGGCGGCACGCCGGTCCTGCTCCACGCGGCCGCCGTCCAGGTCGCCGACGAGTCGGGCTATTTCTGGTTCGTGAACGCCGGCACCATCGAGGTGTCGGTGAAGATCCTCGACGGGACCGCGATCAACGGCCACTATTGGGTCTTCATTGCCAGCTCGACCACGCTTCCCTTCAACCTGACCGTCGCCGACACCTTCGGCGGCTGTTCGCCGGCGCCCGGCAGTCCGAACCCATGCCCATCCAAGACCTATAGCTCGCCGCAGGGGACCAATCAGAACTTCATCGATCTGGGCACGTTCACGAACCCAAAGCCGTGAGCAGCGAGGCCGCGATCGACGCGGGAGCACCACCCACCGAGCGAGCCAGGAAGGCCGGCATCCCGGGCGCCCGCGCCCACGGGCCGGCCGAGAGGCGGTGCCCCCAGAGGCTACACCCCGAAGTACCGCGCGTCCGGATGGTGCAGCACCAGCGCCGACACGCTGGCCTCGGGGTCCATCATGTCGCCTTCCGTCAGCTCGACGCCGATCTCCTCGGGGCGCAGGATCGCGAACAGCTGGCGCTGGAACGCCAGGTCCGGACAGGCCGGGTAGCCGAAGCTGTAGCGCTTGCCGCGGTAGCGCGCCGCCAGGGTCTCCTGCAGCGTCATCTCCGGCGGGTCGGGGAACCCCCAGCGCCGCCGCAGGCAGGCGTGCACGTACTCGGCGGCGGCCTCCGCCGTCTCGAGCGCCAGGGCGGCGAAGGCGTGGCTCTTCAGGTAGTCGCCGCGCCGCTTCCACTCCTCCACCCGCGCCCGCACGCCCGCGCCCGCCGTGGTGACGAAGAGCGCCAGGTGATCGCCGGGCAGCACGTAGTCGGCCAGGCACAGCCCGCCCTCGCGCGCCTGGCGCGGGAAGTCCCAGACGGCGGCCGGCGCCGCCGGCTGCCCCGAGTCGGGATCGATGAGCGTCACCCGGTCGCCCGCCGCCGCCGCCGGGAAGAAGCGCCAGACCGCGCGCGCCGCCAGCGCGCCGGCCCGCGCCTCGTCCTGCAGCTCGGCGATCACCGCCTTGAGCTTCGCCAGCTTCGGGTCCCCCTGCTCCTCGAGCTGGCGCACCGCTCCCTTGAGCCCGAGATGCTTGCCGTACACCATCTGCGGGTTCAGGTACTTCCAAACCTGGTCGAGGTCCAGCTCGGCGACGTGGCGGTCGAGGTCCGGCGGCGGCGGCGGCACGAGGTCGCGCCGCACCGCATCGCGCGCCAGCGCCGCCAGGCCGCCGGCCGCCGCCGCGCCCGCCGCGGCGCCGCCGTCGCCCGCCGGCGCCTCGGCGTCGCCCAGCAGCAGCGCCGACACCTCCTCGGCCAGCTGCGGCCGCCGCTGCGGATCGGTCAGCCGCTCGACCAGCGTCAGGCCGTGCATCGCATCCTTGGCGTAGGTGCACAGCGACCCGTACGCGGGCGCGATCTTGCGATGGGTGAAGCGCCGCGTCAGCGCCGCGCCTCCCACCAGCAGCGGCGTCTCGATGCCCACCGCCGCCAGGTCGCCCGCCGTCACCACCATCTGCTGGGCGCTCTTGACCAGCAGCCCCGACAGCCCGATGACGTCGGGCTCGTGCTCCCGCACCGCCTGGATCAGCCGCTCCGAGGGCACCTTGATGCCCAGGTTGACGACCTTGAAGCCGTTGTTCGACAGCACGATGTCGACGAGGTTCTTGCCGATGTCGTGCACGTCGCCCTTGACCGTCGCCAGCAGCACCTTGCCGCGGCCGTTGCCGCCGTTGGTGCCGGACTTCTCCATGTGCGGCTCGAGGTAGGACACCGCCGCCTTCATCACCTCGGCGCTCTGCAGCACCTCGGCGACGATCAGCTGGTTGTCGTTGAACAGCCTGCCCACCTCGGCCATGCCCTGCATCAGCGGGCCGTTGACGATGTCGAGCGGCGTCGGGAACGCCGCGTCCTGAAGCAAGGTGTCGAGGTCCGCCTCGAGCCCCTCCTTGGAGCCCTCGACCACCGCCCGCGCCAGCCGTTCGGTCACCGGCAGGTCCGCCCGCGACGGCCTGCCGCCGCCCGCTCCGCCGTGGCCCGCCGCACCCGCGCCGGCGCCGCGGAACCACGCCGTGAAGGCCTCGACCGCCTTGCTGCCGGACTCCACGTCGCCGATCGGCAGGAAGATCAGCTCCTCGGCCAGGGCCCGCTCGCCTTCCGGGATGTCGGCGTAGCGCGCCAGCCCCTCGGTGTTGACGATCGCCGCGTCCAGCCCGGCCTTGGTGCAGTGGTACAGGAAGACCGAATTGAGCACCTCGCGGCCGGCCGCCGGCAGCCCGAAGCTGACGTTGGAGACGCCCAGCACGGTCTTGGTGTCGGGGAACAGCTCCTTCAGCCCGCGCACCCCCTCGATGGTCTGCGCCGCCGAGCCCAGGTAGGCCTGATCGCCGGTGCCGCAGGGGAACACCAGCGCGTCCCACCAGATGTCCTCGGGCTGCACGCCCATCTCCTCGACCAGGATCTGGTAGCTGCGCCGGGCGACCTCGAGCTTGCGCTCGACCGTGACCGCCATGCCCTTCTCGTCGATCAGCCCCACCACCATCGCGGCCCCGTACCGGCGCGCCAGCGGCACCACCCGCTCGAAGCGCACCCGCCCGTCCTCGAGGTTGATGGAGTTGAGCACCGACTTGCCCTGGCAGTAGGTGAGCGCCCGCTCCATCACCGCGTGGTCGGTCGAGTCGATCATCAGCGGCACCTTGACCAGGCGCACCAGGCGGTCCAGGAAGGCTTCCATGTCCGAGGTCTCGTCGCGGTCCGGGTCCTGCAGGCAGACGTCCAGCACCTGCGCCGAGGCCCGCACCTGCGCCCGTCCCACCTCCGCCGCCGCCTCGTGCGCGCCCTCCTGGATCAGCCGCTTGAACTTGCGGCTGCCCAGCACGTTGGTGCGCTCGCCCACCAGCAGCGGCCGGTTGGAGGGGTCGAGCTCGACCGCCTCGAGGCCCGAGATCAGGCTGCGGTGGTGGTGCGGCACGCGGCGCGGCGGCCGCCCGGCGGCGGCGCCGGCCAGCGCCGCGACGTGGCCCTGCGTGGTGCCGCAGCAGCCGCCCACCAGGTTCAGCCAGCCGGCGTCCAGGAAGCGGCCGATGACGCGCACGAAATCCTCCGGCGTCTCGTCGTAGCGCCCGTCCTCGTTGGGCAGGCCGGCGTTGGGCACCACCGCGACGCGCGTTCGCGCCAGCTCGGCGAGGGTGCGCACGTGGTCGGCCATCAGCTCGGGGCCGGTGGCGCAGTTGAGGCCCAGGTACAGCAGGTCGGCATGCAGCAGAGCCACCGCCAGCGCCTCGGCGTCCTGGCCGCCCAGCATGGTGCCGGTCGGCTCGATGGTCGCCGACACCGCCACCGGCAGCCGCCAGCCGGCCTGCTCCCCGGCGCGTTCGATGCCGATCAGGCCGGCCTTGATGTTGCGCGTGTCCTGGGCGGTTTCGAGCAGCAGGTAGTCGGCGCCGCCCGCCATCAGTCCCAGCGCCTGCACCCGGAAGTGCTCGATCAACTCGGCGAAGGTGACGCCGCCGGTGACCGAGATGGCCTTGGTGGTCGGCCCCATCGAGCCGCAGACGAAGTGCAACCGGCCCGCGGCGCGGTCGTGGCGGGCGCAGGCGGCGCGGGCCAGGCGCGCCGCGGCGGCGTTGAGCTCATGGGCGCGGTCGGCGAGGCCGTACTCGGCCAGGACCAGCGGCGTGCCGCCGAAGGAATTGGTTTCGACGATGTCGCAGCCGGCGGCGAGGTAGCTCTCGTGCACCGCGTCGACGACGTCGGGGCGGGTGGCGCACAGGTTCTCGTTGCAGCCCTCGAGCTCCGGCCCGCCGAAGTCGGCGGCGGAGAGCGTGAACCCCTGCAGCGCGGTGCCGGTCGCGCCGTCCAGCACCAGGATCCGTTCGGCCAGCGCCGCGGTGAGGGCCGCGGTGCGGGCCGCGAGGTCGGCGGGGGTCGGAGGTAAGGGGACGTCGAAGCGGAATGCGGTCAATTCGTCTCTCCAGTCGGCCAGCCAGTCGGCCAGCTGCGATGCTTGCCCCCCTGGCCATGCGGACAACTGCGGGCAATGGCGGGTCGTCGGGCGCAAAAGGGGGCAAAACAAAAAACCCGCCTCGGTAGCATCACGAGAACGGGTCCTTGGACAACGCCGACTGCCGGACACTTGGTTGTCGCTGCCGCGACCGCATCCTCGCATCTGCTGCGATGCGAGAGGGCACCTTGGGTGTCCGCCCCAGGTTGCCGAGCCCGGCCTCGTGCCGGACCGCTCGTAATGCCACAAGCAGCCTACCACAGACCGTGCCGGACTTCAATTGGAGCTTCTGCACCCACTACACCGCTGTACCGCTGCACCGTCCGGGCAGCGCAACACGATGCCCCGCGCAAGGTGGCCTCGAGCCCGCCGACCCTCGCTGCCGCGCCTCTGCGTGCGAATGCGGCATGGCGCCGGCAGGGGGATCGACTTCATCTCCTGCCTGAGCACCAGCGTGTCGCCCGCCTGGTGCCAGATCTTCGAGGCTAACCCCGACGACCGCCGGCAACGTAATCGAGAACGGTGCCGTCTACGATGTCGGCGCCCTGCGATGGGCCGAGAGAGGAGGTCAGGCGCCTCTTGATATAGTTAACAACCATGCCGATTCGGCCTGATGGGTCGCCCACCCGCGTGCCAGCGGAAGACAGAGAGCCTTCCGCTTGGAGCGTGATCGAACGCGGCCCCGGCGATTGGATGGTGATCGACGGTGTGAGCAACTCGCTGCTTGAAGTCCCGCCGGCGGTCGGCCAAAGCCTCTGGCTGCGCGACGATCTCTGGCCACTTTCATTGGCCTCGGCATTGCGCGCCGGCGGAGCAGTGCCGCCGCGAAAACCGCGCTACCGGCTTGACCTCGATCTGCTCGGCGGCCGGATCCGCCTCGTCACCGGCAGCGCGCGGATGGCAGCGCGCATGGCGGAAGACTTCGACGGTCTCGAACCACCGCTTCGCCGCAGCGCTGATGTCCTGGTCAGGATCGGTGCGACAGCGACCTGGGACTCGGCCTATCATGCCGTGAGCGGCGAGCGGCCGGGGTTCGCGATCAGGCAGCGCAACACCGCTGTCTGGAGGGTGGCGCCGCCGTTGCTGCCGGTGCTGCCGCCGGTCGGAAGCGCGCCCTTTGCCGGCCGATTCGTGGCCCTGCATGCGGCGCTGTTCGTCACTGGCGACGGGGCGGGTGTTCTGCTCTGCGGTGGCCAGGGAAGCGGCAAGACGAGCAGCATGCTATGGCTCGCCCGCACTGCCGGTTGCGAGGTGGCGACCGACGAGCTGGCAATGCTCGACCTCCAAAGCGGCATGCTGTATGGCGTCCCGATGCCGCTGTCGGTGCGCACCGACGGTGATGCCAAGCGGCGGACGAGAGTACCGCTCGCCAGGCGCTGCAGCGTCAGGACGGGGCCGATCGCCGTGACGACGGTGGTCCTCCTCGAGGCTCGCCCGGACGCGGGCGGCGAGGCGGCGCCGGTTGCCGAGGCGCGAGAACGGTTTCGCGGCCTGCTGCCGCACCTGCGCGATGTCGGCGCCGATGCCGTCCTCGCCGTCTCCGCTCTCTCCCGGCTCAGCCAGAACGCTGCTTTCTGGCGCCTAGCGGTGCTGCCTGGAGCCCCGGCGCGCGAAGGGTTGGAACGTGGGCTGCGGCGCTTTCTCGAGGCGCTCTGACAGGAGGGCAGCTAGAGCCGCATTTGCGCCCTGCGGAAGCCGCCTATCCTCCCCGTCTGCGGGGCGCGGCGGGGCGCGGCGGTGCGCGGTCTTCAGGCGCCTTGGAGCTGGAGCCTTGCGGCGGTGCCGGTGGCCTCGATCTCCAACCACATGCCGACGGGAAGGGTGAGCACTGGATCAGTGTGGCCGAAGGCGAGTTCGCCAACTACTGGAAAGTCGTCGTCCGCGACGATATCCAGGACCATCTCGCAGAGCGACACACCAGCCACGGGCGCCGCCGCAGGAGACCGGCCGACGAGCATGCCGCGCGTCCGTTCCAGGATGCCGGATTGGCGAAGATGGGTCAGCGCCCGCCGCAGCCGGGGAAGATGTGCCTCTTCGGCGTGGGCCTCCCAGAACAGGATGAGGTCGGCGGGAGGCCGGCAGTAAGGTGTACCGATCAGCATGTTGAGCGTCTCGAGGTTGCCGCCGAACAGACGTCCTCGCCCCCGTCCCTCCCGCCACACCTCGCGCCGCGCAGGCGTGCACAGCCGGCGGGGGCGGGCGAGCCACGCGCCCGAGCCCCAATCAAGAAACTCCTGCGTCCAGGCCGGCGGATCGTCAAGTGTCCGCTGGTGGTTGGCGCCCACGATCTGTGCCCGCAGCTCGTCGAGCGTGAACGCGAAGGGTGCCGGAAACTCGCCCATCTGGGGCATCACGGCAGGGCCGTGATAGGTGACCCAACCGCTGAGCGCCTGGACGCCCAGCAGCAGAGCGGTGGCGTCGCTGTATCCGACCAGCACCTTGGGCCGGCCTTGCAGGAGCGCCGGGCTCAGAAAGGGCAGGATCTCGGCCGAATTGAAGCCGCCGTTGGCACAGAAGATGGCGGTGATGCCGGCGTCCTCCACCAGTGCGCTCAGGGCGCCAGCGCGGGAGCGCGCATCGCCGGCGGTGAAGCCGGTCGCCAGGCGCGACTGGCCCGTAGCCACCACCTTGACATCCAGTGCCGCCGCCAACGCTGCCAGGCCGCGCTCGAAGCGCAACGGGTAGCGCGCAGCAAGTGGCAACGAGGGCGAGAACACGCCGACGCGGTCGCCGGCGCGCAGCCGATGAGGCACCACGAGGGCATCTTCATTCAGCAGCCCGAGGCTGGCGCCCGTGACGCGGCAGTCAGCCAATCCGCCCCCGCACCGCCTCGGCCAGCTCTCGCCGTTCCCGCGCCAGCATCGGCTCGTGCCGCGCGCTGGCGGCAAAGTCGTACGCCAGGCCCGCGTAGCGCGGGATGATCTGGAAGTGGACGTGCTCCTCTGACTGTCCCGCCTGCTGGCCAGCATTGCAGAACACGTGCAGGCCGTCGGGATCGAGCGCCGCGGTGAGGGCCCGTGAGGCCTCCTGCACGAGGTGGGCGACTGCCTGCATCTCTGCAGCCGTCATGCGGCTGATGGTCTGGGTGTGACGCCGGGGAGCGACGAGCAGAGCGCCGCGGCTGCGCTGCCGCGGATTGACGAAGGCCACCGCCAAGGCGCTCGTGGCGACGGGATTCCAGGGCAGGCGGCCGGCCGCGTATTCGCAGAACCAACAGGGGAACGGGGCTGGAAAACTGATGCGCACGCGAAGGCCTCTCAGATTGTCTGCCTGCGTCGTCTAGCATATGCTATGGCATGGAATTCACGGATCACCCTCCGGCTGCGCGCCGGTGTGTCTCTTGATCGGGAGGGAATGTGCCCTACAGCTTTCCGCGCGAGCCAGGTTGCAGCCTCTGCGGCTCTTGGCTCGGGGAGCAGGAGGCAACGGTCGTGGCCGCCACCGAGCAGGCCCTCTGCCTGGTGCCGCGGCGCACCCGCTCGGCAGGAGCCGTGGTGGTGGTGCCGCGACGGCACGTACGCTCCTCCTTGGACCTGACCGCAGACGAAGCGGAGGAGATCGCCCTGTTGACCCGGTCCGTGGCGGCCATGATCGAGAGCGCCTATGATCCGATCGGATTCAATATCTGGTGGGCCATCGGCGAGCTGGCGGGGCAGGAGACCGAGCATCTGATCGTGGAACTGGCGCCGCGGTTGGAGTCTGCGCCCTACCAATACGTCGAATGGCGCAACCTTCCCGAGGCTGCGCTGGCAACGCGTTGCGAGGTCGCGGCGAAGCTGCGGCGGGCGGGCAATGGTGCATCGCGCCGAGACTGATCTCTCCGCCGCTGCCACACCGCCGCTGGCAGCGTTCGATCCGCGGCGCTTTCTCGCCGTGCTCGAAAGCGATTGGTTCCGCCTCGTCGTCGCTCTCCAGGACCGCATCTCCCAGTTGACCGTCGAGCTTTGGAGCCGGAGCGGCCTTAAGACGCTGCATCTCCCAATCACCACCAGCGCCATATCGAGTCCCCTCGGTCTCGGCAGCGACTCTAAGCCGGTCGAGATCGACCTCTACGGCGTGAAGACGTATCTCGCGGATTCGATGCAGTTCATGCTCGAATATGGTTGCCGGCTCTGTCCATCGGGCTGCTATTACATCATGCCCTCGTTTCGCGGCGAAGCGCCGGATGCCACCCATCTTTGCCAGTTCTATCACAGCGAGATCGAGGTCCCGGGCGGTCTCGACCCGCTGCTGGACACGGTGGAAGGTTATCTTCGCCATTTGGCGGCCGGGCTCCTCTCCACCCACACCGATGACCTGCGCCGCCTCGCCGGCGGCGTCGAACACCTGGAAAGGATGGCGGGAAGCGCTTCCTTCGCTCGTCTCACCTTCGACGAGGCGGCGGCCTTCCTCCGCCACGACTCGCAGCTGGTCCTGACCGGAGACGGAACGTGGCGGACGCTCTCGCGCGCCGGCGAGCGCCGGCTGCTCGCCCAAGTCGCAGAGCCGCTATGGGTGACTCAGTGGGATCATCTGGCCGTACCGTTCTATCAAGCTTTTGTCGATGGCACGGGAGCACAGGCGCGCAATGCCGACCTGCTCCTCGGCCAGGGCGAAGTGATCGGTGCCGGAGAGCGCCATACCGACGGCGCCACGACGATGCGCGCACTGGCCCTTCACCAGGTGTCTGCCGAGCCCTATGCCTGGTACGTGGACCTCAAGACCCACTTCCCTCTCGTCACCTCGGGATTCGGCATGGGGATCGAGCGGTTCCTGCTTTGGGTTCTGCGTCATGATGATATCCGTGACCTTCAGATCCTGCCGCGCGTCAACGGTCTCGCTCTCGTCCCCTGATGCGGCGGCGCTGAGGTCCGGTGGTCCCTGCGCAGCGCACGCCCGCGGCTCAGCGCCGGCAGTGGCGATGGCGACGTGGCAATGACCGTCCGCTTCGCGGGGTTGGACGGCGAGATGTCCGGCACTCTGGTGGCACAGCACCGCCTCATCCAGATCGGCATCGCCCTCTCCGAGGAGGAGGTCTTCAGCTCGAGAATCGGCTGGCAGGACGCTGAATACGACCCCGAAGCGCTGGCGGCCATCGGCTTGAGCCCCGCTGACTTGACCATCGGACCGCCGGTCGAGGAGGTGGATCAGGCAGGTTCGGCTTG
>DATKFK010000903.1:0-5216 GCA_035544375.1 Thermoanaerobaculia bacterium | reverse complement strand
CCGCGCCGTCCACCCGGGGCGATTTTAGACCTGGGCGCCGAGGACAAGCAAGGAAAGGCCCGCCCGCGGGCCGCCGCTCACCGCGCCGCCGCCTAATGCTCCCTCAGCAGCTCGGTGATCGGCCGGCGCGCAGCGCTCCACGCCGCCGGGAAGCCGCCCACGATGCCGGTGCCGAGCGCCAGCAGCACCCCCATGCCCAGGATCCACGGCGCCGTGCGCAGGCTGAAGGAGATCTCGCTGAAGGTGACCCCGTTCATGGTCGCCGCCGTGACGCCGTTGAGCGGCAGCGCCAGCAGGCTGCCGGCCACTCCGGCCACCACGCCGAGCACCGCCGCCTCGATCATGAAGGCGAGCAGGATGGTGTGGCGGCGGAAGCCCAGGGCGCGCAGGGTGCCGATCTCGTGGCCGCGCGCCGATACCTGCGCGAACATCGTGTTGGCGGCGGCAAAGCAGGCGCCGACCGCCAGGAAGAACGCCAGCACGTTGCCGAGGACGATGAACTGCGCCGAGGCGACGTTGGCCTGCTCGGCGTAGTACTGGGGCTCCGCCAGCGCCGTGAGGCGCAGCTGCTGGTCCCCCTTGATGCGGGCGACGAGCGCCTGCGCGTCGTCCGCCGAGGCGGCGTGCAGCAGGGCCGAGGAGTAGTTGCTGATGCGGCGGAAGGCGCCGTTGAGGTCGGCCACCGCGCCCCATACCTCGGACTCGAAGCTGCTGCCTCCCGCCTCGAAGATACCGACCACCCGGAAGGGGACGCGGCCGAAGTTGACGCTCGCGCCGAGCCGCAGGGCGGGATAGGCCGCCGCCAGCTTGCGGCCGACGATCACCTCGGCCTTGCCCGGCGTGAACGGCCGGCCGTCGATCAGGCGCACCTGCTTGCGGATGACGAAGGCCGCCGGCTCGACGCCGCGGATCGAAACGTTGGTCTCGCCGCCCCCGGCATGCTTGAGGATCTGCAGGATGAGCGCCTGCCCGGTGGCCAGCGGCTGCCCCTGGGCGTCGCGCGCGACGCCCGGCAGCGACACCAGCAGGCGCTCCTTGTCCTGGCCGAAGAAGCTCTCCACCTCGCTGCGGGCGCCGTCGCGCAACACCACGACGTTGCTGGGGTCGCCGGCGGCCGAGAAGGCGGCGCGCAGACCGCCGGCCATCGCCAGCACGCCGACGTACACCAGCACCACGAAGGCGATCGAACCGATGGTCATCAGGGTCGTGCCCTTGCGCACGAACAGGCTGCGGACGTTGTACTTGAGCGGGATCTTCATGCCACCCTCCGCACCGCGTCGACGATCCGCAGGCGGGCGGCGCCGAGCGCCGGTCCCACCCCCGAGAGCAGGCCGATCGCCACCCCGATGCTCAAGCCGGTCGCCCAGTTGCCGCCGCTCATGCGCAGCGTGCCGAAGATCGGCATCATCTTGGCGAGCAGCGCCCCCACCACCGGCATCAGCACGGCGCACAGCCCGCAGCCGAGGGCAGCCCCCAGGACGCCCACCGCCAGCGACTCGCCGAGCACCAGGCGCAGCAGCTGGCCGCGGCCGAAGCCGAGCGTCTTGAGCACCCCGATCTCGGCGGTGCGCTCGCGCGCCGCCATCGCCATGGTGTTGGCGGTGATGAAGAAGATCGAGATGACCGCCGCCAGGCCGATCGCCGTGAACAGCAGCTTGACGTTGCCCATCATCTCGGCGAAGGAGAGCTGGAAGGCCTTCTCGGTCTCGGCCCGCACCTGGAAGTCCGAGTTCTCGAACTTCGCCTCGGCCGCCTTGCGCACCGCCACCTCGCTGGCCGGCGAGTCGATGCGCAGCACGTAGGTGCCGATCAGGCCGCGCTTGCCGATCCCCTCCTCGAGGTACTGGCGCTGGAAGTAGATCACCTTTTCCTGGTCGGCGTTCCTGGGCTGGGTGAAGATGCCGCGCAGCACGAGGTCCAGATCCATCGGATAGATGTCGCCCTTGATGAAGATCGAGTCGCCGACCTTCCAGCCGTACTTGACGGCCAGCGCCTTGCCGGCCACGAAGCCGCGGCGGTCGGCGGCCCACGCCTGCTGCTCCTGGGGGCTGATCGAGAGCTCCGGATAGACCTTGAAGACCGTCGCCGGGTCGGCGGCGAAGCGCGGGAAGAAGTTCTCCGGCCGGTCGTCCTTGTACACGCCCTGGAACCAGTTGAGCGGCGTCACCGCCGCGACGTGCGGCAGCGTCTCGACCTGGCGCCAGTACGACTCGGGCAGCAGCGTCGCCAGCGAGATCGCGCTGCGCACGATGATGCGGTTGTCGGAGGCGCCGGAGGTCGACCCCAGCAGGTCGAGGAACGCCATCAACAGGCTGAGCAGCAGCAGCGCGAACATCAGGCTGGCGACGGTCAGCGTGGTGCGCAGCTTGTTGCGCAGCAGGTTGCGTAAGGCGAGCTTTTGCATCACGTCTCCTGTCAGTGTCCCGCGGGAGGCCAGCAGCTAGGCTGCGGCGGCGAGCTGTCCCTTCTCGAGGTGCACCATGGTCAGGGCCCGCTCCGCGGCGCGCGGGTCGTGGGTCACCATCACGATGGTCTTGCCGAACTGCCGGTTGAGCTCGACCAGCAGGTCGAGCACGTCCGCGGCGCTCGCCGCGTCGAGGTCGCCGGTCGGCTCGTCGGCCAGCAGCAGGGTCGGGTCGGTGACGATGGCGCGGGCGATCGCCACGCGCTGCTCCTGGCCTCCCGACAGCTGCCTGGGATAGTGATCCATGCGGTCGGCGAGCCCGACCACCGCGAGCGCGGTTTCGGCCTTGACCTTGCGCTGCGCCCGCGACAGCCGGGTGAGGGTGAGCGGCAGCTCGACGTTCTCGAACGCGGTGAGCACCGGGATCAGGTTGTAGAACTGGAAGATGAAGCCGATGTTGCGCCGCCGCCAGATGGCGAGGTCGCTCTCCGACAGGCGGCCGATGTCGTGGCCGGCCACCTTCACCTCGCCGGAGGTCGGGCGGTCGATGCCGGCCAGCAGGTTGAGGAGCGTGCTCTTGCCCGAGCCCGACGGCCCCATCAGGGCAACGAAGTCGCCGGCCGCCACCTGCAGGTTGACGCCCTGCAGCACCTTGATCAGGAAGTCGTCGCGACGGTAGGTCTTGACGACGTCTCGCACTTCCACGACGTTGCTCATGTCTGCGCTGGCCTCCTCTTTCACGGTTCCACGAGTCTCACGGTTCCACGAGCCCGGCGACCTCCCCGAGCGACCTCTAGGAGCTCTGGGCGACTCGGACTTTCCTTCCATCCTCGAGCTTCTCGACGCCGGTCCGGACGATCGTGTCACCGCCCTGGACGCCGGACATCACTTCCACGCGGTCGCCCGCGGCGTCGGGAGAGCCGCCGGCGGCCGCCGCATTCCTGCCGGTCGTGGCGCCGGCCAGTGCCACCTCGGTCTGCCGCAGCCGGCCGTCCACGACCTTGAACACGAATGCCGCGGCGCCATCCCTGCGCACCGCGCCGCGCGGCACGAAGAGCTTGGGCTTGGCGGCGAGCGCCGCGCTGTCGATGCCGGCGCCGAGGAAGGTCACGGTCGTGCTCATGTCCGGCACCAGCCGCTCGTCGGCATCGTCGACCGTCACCTTGACCTGCACCACCGCCTTGGCGCGGTCGGCGGTCGGCACGATCTGGCGCAGCTTGCCGTGGTACACCCGGTCGGGCACGGCGTCGATCTTGATCTCGGCCGGCTGGCCGCGCTTCAAGCGGGCGATGTAGCTCTCGTTGATGTCGGCCTCGATCTCGAGCGACCGCGGATCGGCGATGCGCACGATGGCGCCGGTCGACTGCTGGCTGGTGAAGCCGCCCGGGGCCACCATCTCGCCCACCAGCACGTTCTTCTGGATCACCACGCCGGTCAGCGGCGAGCGGATGACGGTGTAGGAGAGCTGCGCCTCCGAGGACCGCAGCCGGGCCTCGGCGGTGCCCACCTCGGCCGCCGCCACCGCCTCCTGGGTGCGTGCGGCGTCGAGCGTGGCCTGCGGCGACGCGCCGCCGGTCACCAGTTTCTCCTGGCGGGCGCGCTCGCGGCTGGCGTCGGCGAGCTTCGCCCTGGTTTCGGCCAGCGCCGCCCGGTTCTGATCGATGGCGGCGCGCAGATCGGCGCTGTCCAGCACCGCGATGACGTCGCCCTGCTTCACCTGATCGCCCTCGTCCACGCGCAGCTCGACCACCCGGCCGATGATCTTGGCGCCCACCGCCGCGCGATCCCGCGCGTAGGTGTAGCCGGTCGCGGTCAGCACCGTCGAGGCCTCGGTGGGAGTCACCACCTGCACGGTGGTGGTCTCCACGCGCGGCAGCAGGAACGGCGCGGGCGCGAGCCATGCCCAGGCCGCCAGCCCGCCGGCGGCGGCCAGGGCGACGAGCCAGCCGATCCAGCGGCGGCGGGGCCGGTACTCGAGCTCGTCCGGAGCCATGCGCAGGGCCGCGAGGTCCGGGCGCGGGGCGCGTTCGCGTGCGGCCGCCGCAGCTCCGCCTGCCGCCGGCCGGGGTGCGCCCTGCCGGTCGGCCGGCTCAACCTGGGTCTCGAGCTCGCTGCTCAAAGCGCCTCCTTTCCAACCCTTCCCGTCTCGACCATCCGTCGGCGCCGAGCGCCGGGCCGATCGTCGTCGGGACGAACCGCCGCGGCCGATCGCCGTCGAGGGTGAGCCGCCGGCGGCACGGCCGCCGCCAGGCGGCGCCGAACGCCGCCGCGGCGCCACGCGAGCTTGCGCGGCGCCAGGCTTCTCTACGGGGACCCGGTGATGGGGTTGCGGCCCGTCGCCCGCCGAACGACCGGGCGCGGACCGCTCAAGGCTCGTAGGCCGCGCACGACGTGTCATTCTCCCAGACTTCGACCCGTGCCACCCAGATGCGCCGGGTTTCGCCCCGGGGGCCCTCCCCTCCGCTCTCGCCAGCAGCTTCAACCTCTCGGCCCCCCCGCTGGCTTCCAGCCTCTGCGCTCCCGTCTCCCCGCCTGGCCCTGTCAGACTCGGCCGGCCCGCCATTTTCATCGGCGCCATCGGCGTCATCGGCGGCCAGGGCGGCCAGGGCGGCGGCAGACACCCGCTTCGAGACCTCGTCGTAGACGTACTGCGCCAAAAGCTCCGCCGTCGTGTTGCGCTCGTCGAAGGGCGGCACCTCGTTGAGCACGCGGTGGTCGAAGGGGCCGAGGACGTCTTGCACGATCGCCTTCAGGTCGGCGAAGTCGAGCACCATGCCAAGCGCGTCCAGGCGCCGGGCGCGCAGGTGGACGC
>DATKFK010000902.1:0-6561 GCA_035544375.1 Thermoanaerobaculia bacterium | reverse complement strand
CGGCGCGCGCCGGCGGCGCTCAGCGCGGCATCGACGCCGGGGCTGAGCAGCGCCGCCAGCTCCGCCTGGTGATGGTAGGCGGGCATCTGCCGGTCGAGCTCCGGGCTGCGTCGGGTCGCCGGGTGGAAGTAGATCTCGGTGACGCCGGCGCGCAGCTCGCCGGCCAGGCGGACCACCAGCTCCGCGCTCATGTTGCCGCTGTCGTTGAGGCCGAAGACGAAGCGGTTGGACTTGAGGCCGGCGCGCCGCAGGCGGCGGCGCAGCAGCGCCACCCAAGGTGCCATGCCGGCGGCCGTCAGCAGGCGCCTGGCGAGGCCGCCGCCGCCGGCGCGGAACGACGCCAGCGGCGGTTCATAGGGCACGCGCACCGCGCGCAGGCCATAGTCTCGTCCGACCGCCACGACCAGGGCGTGCAGCGTCGGGTGCAGGTGCATGTGGTTGTGCGCGTTGACGTGGTCGAGCGGCAGGCCGGTCGAGCGAAAGGCCTCGTACTGGGCGCGGATCTCGGCGGCGAGCTGCCGCCGCACCCGCGGGCGGAAGAACCATGAGAAGCCCGCGCGCACCAGGCGATCGGTGAATTCGCCCGCCTCGCCGACCAGGTCGGGCACCTGCTCGGGCGGCAGCACCGGGCGCCCCTGGACCAGCACCACGTGCAGGCCGACGCGCAGCGCCGGCAGGCGCCGGGCGCGCTCCACGGCGTCGGCGGCGGCCGGGGCGCCAACCATCAGGCTGGCCGTGGTGAGGATCCCCTGGCGGTGCGCCTGCTCGACCGCCTGGTTGACGGCGACGTCGAGACCGAAGTCGTCGGCGGTGACGATGACGTCCCTGGTCACGACGGTTCCTGCGCCACCATGCGCCCGCCGCGGCCGACCACGAAGCGGGTGCCGGCCCACTCGACGCTCGGGTTGACGAAGGCCCGGATGGTCGAGACGAAGCCGGCCAGGTCACGCAGCGGCAACAGCGGCAGGCTGCGCAGTCCCTCGCGGTCGCCGAGCCCCCAGGCCATGAACAGGCCGGCCGTGAGCAGCCGGACGGCGACGGCGGCGGCGGCGATCGCCAGGCCGAGGGCATCGCCGCCGCGCACCGCGGCGAAGGCCAGGCCGAAGGGGATGGCGCGGATGAACAGCGTGCCGAAAAGGCCCCAGGGATTGCCGGCGCGGGTGTTCTTGTCCCAGTAGAGCTGGTGCCGCCACCACTGGCCCGGGCCGTCCAGGTCCACCAACATGTCCACGAAGTACGGCACCACGGCGACCCGCTGGCCGCGGGCGCGGATGCGGCGCCCCATCTCGAAGTCCTCGAGCAGATAGTTGCCGAGGTCGGCGAGGCCGCCGATCGCCTCGAGGGTCGAGCGGCGCACCGCGTTGCTGGCGCCGAGCACGAAGGGCGACGCCCCGGTGATGTGGGCGAAGACCAGGTTGGGGACCCAGTCGCCGTTGAAGAAGAGCTGCTCGAGACCCTCGTACCAGCGGCGGGCGCCGGTTGCCTTGTAAAACGTGGTGGAGCAGCCCACCGCGGGATCGGCGAGCGGCGCCACGATCGTCTTGAGGTAGTCGGGATGGAGACGCACGTCGGCGTCGCTCACCACCAGCAGATCATGGCGAGCGCCGCTTTCGCCGACCAGCAGGTTGCGCACCTTGCCGTTGGGCACCGTGCCGGTGCCGTCCACCACCACGGTGACGCGCTCGGGGCCGAGCTCGCGCTGGATCTCGTAGAGCAGCGGCAGCGCCGGTTCGTCCTCGCGTTGCGCCGAGAAGACCACCTGGAAGTCGGGGTAGTCCTGCCGGCAGGCGCTGCGCAGGTTCTCGCCGAGGTCCCGGCTCAGGCCGAACACCGGCTTGAGCATGGACACCGGCGGCCAACCGCCTGCCGCGGCCCACTCCTTTCCGGGGCCGCTCCCTAAGGTCCGCCGCGCCTTGGCGCGCAGCGCCGCCATCGCCGCCAGGCAGGCGAGCGAGTAGACCGATCCTCCGATCACCGGCAGCAACAGCAGCCATTCGAGGGCGGGCACGGCGGCCCAGGCGGCTCCGGACATGGCGCGAGAGTCTACTCCATGTGCTCCGAGGCGCGGACGGGCCAGGAGGGACACCGCGGGTGTGTGGACTCGGGGGATGATCGAGCGCCTGTGCTATGCTCCCCTGTCCGTAACCGCTGTAGGAGTCGCCGTAGATGTCAAAGCTGTGCCGGCTTGCCGTAGCCTCCCTGCCGCTGTCGCCGTTGATCGGCCTCGTATCGATCGCATTGATGGGAGCCAGGGGAGCCAGGGGAGCCAGCGCTCCGTTGGCCGCCGCCGTCGCGTCGGATCGGAGCGCCGTCGCGGCGGGTGGCCCCCAGGCGGCGGCCGCCGCCGCTGCCAGCTCGGCGCTGACGGGCCGCGGCTACCAGGCGCGCGCCTGCGGCTTCGATCTCAACCACAACGGGATCTTCGGCGAGCCCGCGGACTGCCACGTCTGCGACGGCGTGACCACCAATCCCTACGGCGACAGCAATCCTCCCAACATGGTGTACGTCAGCTGCCAGACCGGCGCCGACAACCCGACCTGCGGCAGCCCGGGCAACCCCTGCGCCAGCATCAACTACGCGTGGAACTACCGCTCCGGGCCGCCCTCGAGCCCGAGCGCCGACATCATTTGCTTCCGCGGCACCTGCCACGAGGACGGCATCAGCCCCGGCGTCTCGGGCAAGGACGGCTTCTATACCGTCCCGGCAAGCGGCTCCGAGTCGATCGCCTGGCAGCTGCCGGCCCATCCCACGATGCTGGCCGGCTGGGACTACAACCAGAACGGCCAGTACCCGCCCTACGACACCCAGGACGTGGCGGTGCTGGAAGGGACCGGGCTGGCGCAGGCCCTGCTGCTCAACGGCAACCAGATCAACAGCAACGTGGAGCTCGCGCACTTTACGGTCAGCAACTACGGCACCGGCGTCAACGCCAATCCCACCGGTTTCGTCGAGCTCAGCGCCGGCGCCGCCGGCGTCTCCCATCACCTCTACATCCACGACGTCTCGCTGCAGAACGTCAACCGCGGCAAGGGCCTCGACTCCGGCAACATCATCTTCGACTTCTTCGGCTCCAACGCGCAGATCAACTATCTCGATGTCGAGAACGTCGAGATCATCGATTCCGGCGGCTACGTCGCGCGCGGGGCGGCCCCCAGCGGCGGCCCGGACAACGGCCCCTACCGCTTCAAGAACATCACCTGGCGAGCGCTCGGCTGCAACGCCTCGGGCGCCGGCGCCTGCGCAGACCCGGCGAACGAGGCGCACGCCATCGGCTGGAAGCTGTGGGGCTATGTCAGCCAGATCGAGGTCCTCGACAGCATCCTCGACCTCAACACCGCGGCGTGGTCGCCGTACCCGATCGCGTTCGGATCGACGGCCTTCGTGGCCGCCCAGTGCAGCCGCGACTGGACTCTCCGCAACAACGAGATCGACAACTTCAAAGTCGGCCTCGCCGTGCAAGGTTACGCGCAGGGCTACTGTGACGGCGCGGCGGCGCGGCCGGTCGACGGCGTGATCTTCGACCGCAACACCTTCCGCAATACGTTCACGCAATGGCAATGGGGCGACAACGGGGTCGCGATCATGGGCGGCGGCCCCACGCCGCAGAGCTCGATCGGTTCGGTCCTGGTGTCCAACAATTTCTTTTCGTCGGTTCCCGGCTGGCAGGGGATGGCCTACGTCAGCGCCGGCAACGGCGGCGGCCCCGACCCTGGCTCGTTCACCTTCGCCAACAACACCACGGTGGCCAACCTGTATCGGACCGATTTCGGCGCCATCACGCTGCAGCAGAACTACGCCTTCGTGCCGCAGGCGATGACGGTGTCCAACAACGTCATCGGCGGCCTCGGCAGCGGCGAGCAGAGCATCCACGCCGATTACGCGCCGGCCTCCTGGACCGGCGGCGGCAACGTGTTCGATCCCAATGGGGTGTTCGTCTGGAACGGCGCCCAGCTCAGCAGCCTCGGCGCCTGGCAGCAGGCCACGGGCCAGGACCTGACGTCGCGCCAGTGCGTCCCCAGCTTCGTCAATGCCGGCGCCGGCGACTTCCACCTGGCCGCCGCCGACACCTGCGCCAGGCACGCGGGGCTGCTGCTCGCCAGCCTGTTCACCTGGGACATCGACGGCAACCCGCGGCCCCTGGTCGCGCCGTGGGACGCCGGGGCGGCCGAGGTCGCCGGCGCCGCGCCGCCGCCGGCCGCGTCGCACTTCTACACCGTGCCCCCCTGCCGCGCGCTGGACACGCGCAGCACCGGCACTCCCTTGACCGCCAACGCGCCGTCGCTCTTCCCGATCGCGGGACTTTGCGGCATACCGGTCACCGCCACGGCGGTAGCCTTCAACGTGACCGCCGTCACCGCCACGGCGGCGGTCGATCTGCAGCTCTTTCCGGGCGATCAACCGGCGCCGGGCACCAACACGGTCAGCGCCAATCCCGCCAAGCCGGTGCGGGCAGGGGCGGCGGTCATCACGTTGGCGGCCGACGGCGCCGGCACGGTCTCGGTGCTCCCGACCTTCCACACTCCTGGGCGGGTCGATCTGCTGCTCGACGTCAGCGGTTACTTCGCGCCGTAGGCAGCGGCCTCACAGCCTGCCAACGACGCCCGCATCTTCGCCCAGGTTCGCGATCCCTCCGTGCAACAGTTTTCGGGTGGGGCCCCCTGCCTGGAGTACCCCCCACTCTCCTGGCATTTTGCCGATGACCACTCCCAATGGGAGCCTGGTTAGCGCTTGTACTCCCACTGACAGTTCTTGGTGCGGGTTGGCGGGAACGGCTGGCCCTTCTTGACATGCGCCGTCTCGTCTGGATGAGTAAGGCAGTAAACAACGCCATCGCGCGGAACGATGTCACCTGGTGTGTAGCCCATCCGATTCTCCTTTCGTTATGATGCTACTACTGTTGACTATCCAACCCGCTGGTTCAACCAGGGGCGGTACTCAAGTATCAGAGTTCTTTCTCGCCCGTACGAGTCGTATTGCGGCCAATGTCCGACCTCTGTCAGGAGGCTAACCCCCAAGACCGTGAGCAAGGGTTCGCCGACGTGACCCAGTAGCCGATCCCTGATATCGTTCGATCGCCCGACGTACAGCGCTCCGCCGCTGGCATTGAAGATGCCGTAGCAGCCAGTCTGGCCCGGCAGCAAGGTAAGAATGCTTTCACGGCTAAAGACTAAAGGATGCTGCTCCGGGAATGGCATCGTTGCCTCCAGATCTGCCAGCGAGTTCGTCTCCCTATCCCAATGCACAGCACTTATGAGGATAGATGTGTGTTCCGCAGGTGTACTTGCGGTCCACGCGTGCTAGGGTGAGGCTATACGGTGCTGTTTCGGATGTCAAGGGCTGTTTCGCGAAGAGGTGACCGTGACGAAGCGGACGCTTGCTAGCCTTGGGCCCCTAGTCCGGGAACGACGTGGGAGAAGGAACCTCCGCGAGACTGCGGCAGAGATCGGCATCGGCCCGGCGACGCTGATGCGGGTGGAGAACGGCCGCGTGCCGGATGTCGGTACGTTCGGGAAGATCTGCGTGTGGCTAGGAGAAGACCCGGGTGCATTCCTGGGCTTCACGACCGGACGGGAGCAGGCAACACTAGTTGAAGCACCCATCGAGTTCTCCGCCCATCTCCGGGCGGATCGAATCGCCCAACCCGCTACCGTTGACGCCCTCGCTCGCATGATCCGGCTCGCAATAGCGCAACAGCGGGAAGGTACCCCAGAGGTATTTCTGGACGATGAGCCTTGAGCGTGGGTTCAAGGCTTGGTGTGAACGCACTGCAGCCGGTGTGCGCAGTAGCCTGGGACTGCAGGCACACGAACCACTCGACCCACGTGTTCTGGCAGCACATCTCGGCGTCCGACTGTTAACGCCACATGACATTATGAACTTGCCCCCCGAGGCTTTGTGTCAGTTGCTCGAGCGCGATCCCTCCGGCTGGTCGGCAGTCACCGTCACTGTTGAAGGTCGCAACACCGTGATTTACAACCCTAAGAATTCTCCGGGGCGCACTGCAAGCGACATCGCGCACGAGTTGGCTCACCTTCTTCTGTCCCACAGACCGGCTACTTTGATTCTTGCGCCGGACGGAAATACAGTCATGAGAAGTTTCGATGCAAAACAAGAGGATGAGGCGAGTTGGCTAGCTTGGTGCCTACTTTTACCACGTCAGGCTCTCATCCGATCGGCAGCCAAGCATCTAACGATTCAGCAGATAGCGGAGTCCTTCGGAGTAAGCGAGAAACTCGCTGCGTTCCGGTTTGCGATGACTGGAGTGCAATCGCAATTCAGTCGGAGAAGAGGGTTCCGGGCAGCATCAGAAGAAGCTTCGAAGTCCCCAAAAGCGCATCGCGATAATCATGCACGGACAAGGCGGCGCCACTCGGACCCCGTGCAATGAACCGACTCCCTGGTGCACACTGAGTTCACCTCGAATACGTGTCGCGGCCGGGTTGGCCATCTTGAGGAGAGGGCGCCTCTTCCCCGGCGCCAGCTAACTCGCCACGGCCAGGGGAAGTTCTGCCCTGTGAAGGCCAATAATGAACTACGCTCACCTACCTATTTGTCTATGTC
>DATKFK010000901.1:0-2352 GCA_035544375.1 Thermoanaerobaculia bacterium | reverse complement strand
ACGCCGCCGCCCCCTTGGCCGCCGGACGTGCCGCCGCCTTGGCCGCCGGACGTGCCGCCCCCTCTGGCGGCAGGGCCGCCACCGGCCGGACCCGCGTCGGCGGCGCCGTCCGGGGCAGGAAGCAGCAGGGCGACCGAGGCGCCCGCCGATGGCGGCGGCGGGTGCCAGCGCAGGCGATGGCGACGCTCGTCCGGCAGGTAGGCGAAATCGAGCCCCGGGCCCTGCCGCGCCGCCCCGGCCAGCAGCTCGCGCCACACGCGCGCCACCACCGTGTACTCCCCCACCGGCCGCGGCGGCGGCAGGAGCCGCTCGGACAGCACCGGCAGCGCGAACTTCGGATCGACGACCGCGACTTCGGGCAAGGGCCGCCGCCTGGCCAGGCTCTCGAGCAACGCGCCGGACCCGTTCGCCCATGCCTCCGTCAGGTCGGGACTGCCGAGGCCCAGCGCGTCGATGGCCGGCCCGTCGTGGATGAGCGCCAGGAGGCCGGCATCGGTCAGCAGCACCACCTGGCGGTGCGCGTGGGTCGCCAGCCAGGCGGCGCCCCGCGCGTGGCCGCGGTAGAGCGAGACCGTCGCCTCCCACGTCACGCGCGCCCAGTGCGGGAAGGCGACGATCAAGAGCAGCGGCAGCGCCAGCGGTGCCCACCGCCGCTCCCGGCGCCGCGCCGCCAGCGCCTCGCTCGCCAGCCCGGCGCCGGCAACCGCCAGCACCCAGGCCAGGGCCAGGCCCGAGTGGTGGTGCCGCATCTGCTCCCACAGCAGAAGGCCCGAGAGCGGTGCCAGGGCCGCCAGCACGAGCCACGCCGCAGCCAGGGGCGCCAGGACGGCGAAGGGCCCAAGCACGCCGCTCGGTGTCGGCGCTCCGAGCACCGCCGGCGCTCCGGGCACCGCCGGCGCTTCGGGCACCGCCGGTACTCCGAGCACCACCAGCACTCCGGGCACCACCGGCACTCCGGGAACCGCCGGCACTCCGGGAACCGCCGGCCCTTCGGGCACCGGCGGCGCGTTCCGCGCGGCCCGGTCGGCGACCGCGGCCCAGAAGGCCGCCGCCGCGGTCGCCACGGCAAGCACGCCGACCGGCGGCCAGAGCACCGCCCCCATGGTGCCGAGGTACGCCGGCGCCAGGGCGTGCAGAACCCGCGAGAAATAGGTTGCGAGGCGCGCCCCGAGCGGCTGGAAGGGCAGGTACAGCCAGGACTTGGCCTGTGCGCCGGCGGGTGCGATCGACCCCGTCGCCAGCCAGTCGAAGGCGGCCAGCGCCATCCCGGGCAGCAGCACCGCGAGCCCGCACCAGCGCGGCCACGGCAGGCGCCCGGCGGGCCTGGCGCCGCCGCCCTCGCCGCCGCCGCCGGACCGCCGGCCGGCGCCACCCCACACCAGCATCGCCAGCGCCGCGAGCGCCGTCAGGGCCCCGTTCTCGGGCCGCGCCAGCGGCAGCAGCGCGGTGGCGACCGGCGCCAGCATCCGCGCCGCCCGCCACGCCGGCGCCGAGCCGGGCCCCCACCGGCACTCCATCCACAGCGTGGCGGCCAGCACCAGCAGCGCCGCGTTGAATGCGCTCTCCATCCCCGCCACGGCGCCGAAGCCAACCGGCCCGGACCACACCAGGCAGAGGCCGCCCGCCAGCGGCCACGGCGCCGGCAGCCGCGCCACCCGCAGCGCGCGCACCGCCGCCAGGCCCAGCGCCCACAGGCTCGCCACGCCCATCCACCGCGACCACGACGACCAGGCCGCCAGGTCATGGAAGAGCCAGTGCGCCGGCACCAGCAGCAGCGTCCAGAGCGTCGAGGAGGCCCCGGTCGAGAGCTCGCCGGCGTTCCACTGCCAAGGCATGCCGCGGGCCGTCTGCTGCGCGTAGCGCACGAAGATGTAGGCATCGTCGAGCGCCAGCATCCATGCCGGCGGCGCGGCGGCGACGCCCGTGCGCCCAGCCAGCGCCGCCGGCAGCGTGGTCACCTCGCCGAACACCGCCGCGGCCGCCAGCAGCAACGCCGCCACCACCCAGGGCCGCCACCTCCGGGCCGCGCCCTGCCGGTCCTGCCTCATCGGGTATCGCCGCTATCGCCGCCTGAACCGCCCCCCGCGCTCGTTCCGGCCCCGGCGCCTGAACCGCTCTCGCTGCCTGAACCGCTCCCGGCGCTCGTCCCACCCCCGGCACCTGAACCGCCCCCGGCGCTCGCTCCACCCCCGGCGCCTGAACCGCCCCCGGCGGTCTCCTTGCTCCCGGTGCCGCCGCTGCCGCCGGCGCCTTTACCGTCCTCGCTGCCCTCGTCTCCCTCGGCGCTGTCCGCTTCGTCCCCGGCCCTCGGGGCACCGCCGGCGGCGAGAGCGGCGGCGGCCGCGGGCGGCA
>DATKFK010000900.1:0-9231 GCA_035544375.1 Thermoanaerobaculia bacterium | reverse complement strand
CCGTCGCTGTGGCTCAACTTCTTCCTGCTCTTCCTCTGCGGCTTCTTCCTCTTCGCGACGTTTTACGCCATGCTCGGCGCCGCCTTCAACAGCGCCCAGGAAGCACAGCAGCTGGCCGGCCTGCCGGCGATCTTCGTCGTCGCGCCGGCGGTCTTCATGGTGCAGATCATCAACGATCCCGACTCGGCGCTGTCGGTCGCCCTGTCGCTGGTGCCGCCGCTGACCCCGCTGGTGATGATGCTGCGCATCGCCACCCGCATGCCGCCGCTGTGGCAGCTGCTGGCCGCCTACGGGCTCGCCATCGCCGCCGTCGCGGCCATGATCTGGCTTTGCGCCCGCGTCTACCGGGTGGGCATCCTGATGTACGGCAAGAAGCCGACCCTGCCAGAGATCTGGCACTGGGTGCGCCGCGCCTGAACGGCGGGCGGAGACCTCCATGGCGAATCCACGAGACCCGGGTTTCGGCCGACGCTTTGCCCTCCACGGTTTCGGCAATGCTTTCGACCGGCCGCCGCGCGACCTGCTCATCGTCCTCGTCACGCTGTTCGTCACCTTCGTCCTGCAGTTCTTCGAGACCACCAGGATCGTTCCGGAGCTCCTCCGCCTGACGTCGCTCGTCTGGCGCGCCGGCTGGGTCTGGCAGCTGGTCACCTACCCGTTCATTGGTTACGGCGGCCCCAGCGTGTGGTTCCTGGTCGAGCTGCTGATCCTCTACTGGTTCGGCCGCGACGTCTACGCCGGCCTCGGCAGGAAGCACTTCTGGCGGCTGGTGATCGTCGTCACGCTGGCGGCGGGCGGCGTCGCCCTGCTGGTCGAGGGGCTCCAGGAGGTCGCCACCGGTCTGCCGCTCCATGGCGCCTTTCCACTGCTGCAAGGCCAGCGCATGCTGCTCGCGATCGTGGTCGCCGCCTTCGCCACCGCCAACCGGCGCGCCACCATCCTGCTGTTCTTCGTGCTGCCGATCGAGGCGCGCTACTTCCTGGGGATCGAGATCCTGTTTGCCTTCTTCGGATACCTGGCCACCCGGGACCTCGGCGGCATGCTCGGGATCTGCGCCGCGGTCGGCCTCACCTACCTCTACGTCCGCGACGGCGGCGGCTTCGGCCGCGGCCTGCGCCAGACCCGCCTTCGCCTCGAGCGCTGGTGGCTGCAGCGCAAGCTGGACCGGATCAAGCGCCGCCGCGGCTTCCGGGTGATCAAGGGCAAGGCAGGCGGCGCCAGCTCGGACCCCTGGCTCAACTGAATGGCTTCGCGGTGCCGCCGTGCCTGCCCGGGCGGCGTCGTGCCTGGCCGCGCCGGCCGCGGCAGAGGACGGTCGAGTCACCCCTGCCAGACACTCCGAAAGCCACTTCCCCCTGGCCTCCCCCTAGCCTCCCCCTAGCCTCCCTCGAAGTCGGGCTGGTACCGGCCTTGCACTTTTCGGTTTGTGACAAGTGACCTCGCCAACGACCTCGCAGAGCGGCAGCTCGGGGAGCTCGAAGGCGGGGGGCCGGGAGCCCGGACCAGGCACACGCCTCCGTCGAGCGGGCTCCCACAGGAGGTGATCGATCATGACGACTCGCGAAGGGAAGCTACTCAAGACCTCGGCGGGGCTGGCCTTGGCGCTGCTACTGCTGGCGCCGCTCGCCAGCTTCGCGAGCTGGGGAGTGAGCGTCGGGGTCGGCGTCGCCGCGCCGGGGCCGGGCTACTGGGTGCCGGGATACTACGGCTACTACGGCGGCTGGGTGCCAGGCCACTACGTGGCGCGCCCGTTCGCCGGCGCGGTGTGGGTGGGGCCGCGGTGGGGCTGGTACGGCCACCACCGGTACCTCGCCCACGGCTACTGGCGCCATCCGTACTACCACCGCTGGTAGCTCACAGCGGTGACAACATAGGCTGGCTGCCGGCGTCAGTGGCGCCGGCAGCCAGGCCCGCCTGTAGGCCTGTCAGAAATCCGGCGACGTAGACGCCGAGCTATCCGCGCTACCCAGCTGCCGCCGTTGCCTGATGTGCCCTCCGCCTGCCACACTCATGCATATGCGAACGACGATCTTCCTGGAAGAGCCCCTGCTCGAGCTCGCCACCTGACCGGAATGCAGGAAAAGACCGCCTTGGTCCACGCCGGCCTGCGGGCGCTCATCGCCCGCAAAAGCGCACGCCGCTTGGCGGCCCTGGGCAAGAGCGAGCCGCGAGTCACGGCTCCTCGGCGGCGCCGGCGGCCAGCGAGCGTCTTGCCAGGGCGAAGGTAGGAATCGAGCGTTGGCGAGGACTTGCGGCTGGTAGCGCATACGGGATTCGAACCCGTGTTACCGGCGTGAGAGGCCGGCGTCCTGGACCCCTAGACGAATGCGCCGTGCGTCCTCCAGAACAGGCGAAACGGTAACATAGGGAGCTGCCGGCCATCAACCGGCATCGGCGAGCTTGGGCGGGCTTGGTGGGCTCCTCGCGGCATCCTTCTGCTCGGCCAGGGAACGCAAAGCAAGGTGGGGCGTTTGAGGCTTCCGAGGCTTGACCTCGCCGCCGGCAGCAGAGTGGCAGGGTCGCGGCCCGGCTCCGGGCGCCGGAGAGGGTGACTGCGGACGGTTGCAGTGGGAGCGGTTCGGTGACATCCTTTCGGTGTCCCTGCAATTTCTATTCGGCTGGAGGGCCTGAGCGGCCGTCTGCCGGGGAGAGTGGGCATTGCGCTTGGGTTTGAAGCTGGTCGCTGCCAACGGCAGCCAAGCCGTCACGGTGCCGGCGGGACGCACGCTGGTCGTGGGTCGCTCGCCGGCCTGCGACGTGCCCATCCGCGATCTGACCGTGTCGCGCCACCACGGCGAGGTAGAGGCCGCCGCCGCAGGCCTGCGGGTCCGTGACCTCGGCTCGACGAACGGCACCTTCATCAACGGCGTGCGGATCAGCGAGGGCGTCGCCGCTCCCGGCACGCGGGTGGCGTTCGGCAAGGTCTCCTTCCAGGTCATGGAAGAGCGGGCAACCGGCGCCCTGGCCGAGTCGAAGGGCGATCTGAATGTAGAGGGCGTCCAGCTCGCGATCGCCGACCAGATCCGGGCCCAGGGCCTGACGGACATCGCGACGCTGCTGGTGCCCGAGACTGCCGCCGCGGTTGCCGGCCGCAGCCTGAGAGTCGGCGGCGAAACCCCTGCCGAACGCCGAGCCGCCTCCCTCGCGCTCCTGCTCGAAACCGCCAAGGAGCTATCGCAACAGGGCGACCCGGCGCGGCTGCTCGACAAGGCCGCCCGCTTGCTGTTGCAGGCGATGCGCATCGATCGCGTCGACATCCTCACCCGCGGCGACGAGGACGAGATCGTGCCGCGGGTGAGCAAGACGCGGCCGGGCGTCAACGCCGGCGGCGGACCGGTGCCGCGCCTGGCGGCGCGCAAGGCCGGCCTCGAGCGTCTCGCCGTGCTGATCGCCGAGAGGGCGCCGGCGGCCGGCACGGACGCGATCGCCCGCGGGACTTTCACCGCCAATACTGGCCCGGCGGCCGGGTCTGCCGGCGAACCCGCCGCGTCCACCGGCTCCGAGGCGGCGGCCGGCGGCGGCACACCAGCGTCCGCCGAGTCGCCAGCGACGGACTCCCTGCTCGCGACCGGCAGCGGCCAGGCGGTGCCGGCGGCAACCACCGATGCCCTGAACATCGCGGCTCCGGCGGCAGAGCAGCGCGGCGCGGCGATCTGCGCGCCGCTCCTGGGCATGCAGGCAACCGCGCTCGGCCTGCTCTACGTAGCCGGCGAGGCCGGGGCACTGGGGCGCGAGGATCTCGAGTTCGTGAACGCCTTCGCCGGGGTGGTGGCGGTGACACTCGAAAATCTCTGGCTGATGGAGCGGGCCCGCGGCGAAGCCGTGGCGCAGGCGGGCTACCAGCGCCACTTCGCTCCCTTCGTCGCCGACCAGATCACGGGGCAGAATGGCGTCCGGCTGGATGGCGACCGGCGCCAGGTGGCCTTCCTGTGCTGCGACGTCCGCGGCGCCGCCGAGCTGGCCGGGGAGCTGCCGCCCGAGGAAGCCGCCCGCCAGCTGCGCGAGCTCTTCTCCGAGCTGGTGGACGTGGTCTTCGAGCATGGCGGCACCCTCGACCGGCTGGCCGGCACCGGCCTGACCGCGCTGTGGGGCGCGCCGCTCGGCCGCCAGGACGACGCCGACGAGGCGGTGCAGGCCGCCATGGGCATGCAGCGCGGCCTCGAGCGCTTGAACGCCGAGTGGGACCGCCAGCAGCGCCGCCGCCTCGACCTGGCGATCGGCATCGATCTTGGCCAGGTGTTCGCCGGCAGCGTGGGCAGCGATCGCCGGTTGGAATACACCGCCATCGGCGCGCCGGTGGGCGGTGCCGCGGCGCTATGCGCCGCCGCCGGCCCGGGCGAGATCCGGGTCAGCTCCGCGCTGCTGGAGGCGCTCTCCAGCCCACCTCCCACGGAAACGGTCGCCGAGGCGAGCAGTGCCGTAGATGCCCTAGGTGCCGCAGGTACCGTAGATGCCGTAAATGCCGTAGATGCCGTAAATAAGATCGACGAGCCCGCGCCAACTCCCCAAGCGGCGGCCGCGCGGGCTTATCGCATCGACTGGCGCACGCCGCCGACCCTGCGCCAGTCGGGTGAAGTGCCCCACCCCCAGGAGCTCTGACCGCCTCAGCCGTTCAGCTGCTTGAAGACGATCCGCACCCCGTCGGGGTCGTGAGTGTCGAAGACGAGGCAGCCGTCGGCGTCCTGCCGCAGGCCGCCGGGAACGTTCTTGTCGCGCAGCAGCATCTCCTGGTAGGCCTTTTCGGCCGAGGGCACCACCATGACCAGCACCAGCTTGTGGTGCGGCCCCTGGTAATCGAAGCTCTCGTCCCTTTCCCGGTCCCGGTCGGCGGTCCCGGCCGGGCGCCCGAGCACCTCGATCGCCGCCGCGCCCGCCTGGTAAAGCGCTCCACGGCCATCCTCGCGGTCCCAGCTCTGCAGCCGAGGCAACGACAGGGTGTCGCCATAGAAGCGGCAGGTGCGCTCGAAGCTCCTGGCACGGACCACCACCCGAAACTGCCGAATCTCCATCGTCTTCCTCCCGATCGCCAGCCGCAACCTGGGGGCGCCAAGACCCGCCCAAGCGCTCCGTGCGTGGCGGCAAGCATTACCACACAAGCAGGCTGCTGAAAAAGCCCGCGCGTCGCGTTGCGACCTGCCGGGAGTGCCGCGGCCGGCGTGGGCCGCGGCCGAGCGCCGCGGGGTCGGATGCCAGGCGCCGCGACGCCGGCGATGCCCTGTGCACGAGGGTGCGGGATGGCGGGCGGGGCCGGACCGAGGGAGGTGTTATTCTTGGCCGGTGACCGAGCTGCACCGCCTGGTATCCGTGGCGACCCTCCTCCTTGCTCTTCCCCTGCTGCTGGCGGCCCAGATCGGACGGCCCGAGGCGCCGCCGCGCGGCCCCGCCGTCGTGCTCGACGGCCGCGAGCTGCCGGTGGCCGTGACCATCACCCCGGCCGGCCCGCTGTTCGCGCTCCGGCCGCTGGTCGACAGCCTGGGCGGCCAGCTCGGCGGCGAGGACACCGGCGAGAGCTACAACCTGAAGATCGAGGCCACCGAGGTGGTGACCGGGATCGGCAACGCCATCATCACCGTCGGCGAGGAAATCGTGTCGCTGTCACAGCCGCCGGTGCGGGGCCAGGGCGGGCCGCTGGTGCCGCTCGACTTCCTGCGCAAGACCTATGGCGCGGTGTCCGGCTATTCCTTCGACTGGCGGCCCGAGGACTCGCGTCTCGTCATCTCCCGCCGCGAGTCGCGCGAGATCAAGGTCCTGCTCGATGTCGTGCATTTACAGGGGATGACCACCGTGGTGCTGCAGTTCCCCGAGACGCCCCGCTACCGTCTCAACCAGCAGCCCGGCGTCGTCGAGGTCCAGCTGCTCGCCGATCGCCTGGCGCCGCCGGTGCGCAAGAAGGTGGACGACAGCCTGGTCCAGGACGTCACCTTCGCGCCGCAGCTGGTGCGCATCCAGCTCGTCCCCGATGCGGAGGTCGAGAGCTACCTGCTGGACAACCCGTTCCGGCTCGTCTTCGACGTGCACCGCAAGTCGGCGGCGCCGGTGCCCATCGGCCCGTCCGCCGCCACCTTCGATCTGCGCTCGAACACGCGCACCATCGTCATCGACCCGGGCCACGGCGGCACCGAGACCGGCGCCATCGGCCCCAGCGGCGTCGCCGAGAAGGAGCTGACGCTGGTGCTCGCCCGCGATCTCGAGGCGCGCCTGATCCAGCGGCTGCCGGTGCGCGTCGTGCTGACTCGCAACGACGACGCCAAGCTGCCCCTGGACAACCGCACGGCGATCGCCAACCAGAACAAGGCCGACCTCTTCATCTCGCTGCACCTCAACTCGTCGCTGGGCTCGGGGGCGCATGGCGCCGAGACCTACTTCCTGAGCTCCCAGGCGACCGACACCCGCGCTGAATCCGCCGCGGCCAGCGAGAACGTCGGCGGCGCGCCGGCGGCGGCGGGCGACGCCGGGCAGGAGAACCAGGACCTGCAGATGCTCCTCTGGGACCTGGCGCAAACCCATCATCTCGCCGAGAGCCAGCGCTTCGCCGGCCTGGTGCAGGCCGAGCTCAACCAGGCCCTCGAGCTCAGGGACCGCGGCGTCAAGCAGGCCCCCTTCCGCGTGCTGATGGGCGCCGCCATGCCGGCCGTGCTGGTCGAGCTGGGGTTCATCAGCAACCCCGACGAGGAGGCCAAGCTGCAGAACCCGGCCTATCGCGCCAACCTCGTCGAGGCGCTGGTACGCGCCGTCGGCCGCTATCTCGAGCCCCCGCAGGCGGAGCGGCGTTCGACCCCGCCGCTGCCGCCAACCCAAGGGGCGGTGCGCTCGAACCCCGGCTCGCCGACCCCGCCATGAGCCGCCGCGCGGCAGGGTGGGTCCTCGCCCTTGCGCTCGTTCTGGTCCTCGGCAGCCTCGCCTGGTGGTGGCAATCCGGCCGCGGCGGCGGCAGGTCCGGGCGCCGTGGCGCCGCGGCCGAGGAAGCCGGCGCCGCCGCCACCGAGCGCCACGCCTTCGATCTCTACTTTCCCTCCGCCGGCGGCGGGCTGCGCGCGGAGCGCCGCGAGCTGCAGGTGAGCGAAGCGCCCAAGGACCGCATCCGCAAGGTCCTCGAGGCGGTGCTCGCCGGACCGGCGGCGGCGGCCACGCCAGGCGACCCCCCGGCGGGTAAGGAGGGGGCAGCCCGGCCGGCGCCGCCAGGCAAGGGGGCACCGGCGGCGGCGGCGCCGGCTCCCGTTACCGCGCCGGCGGCATCGGGGTTGGTGCGCCCGTTTTCGCCGGAGGTGAAGCTCGGCGGCGTGGAGCTGTCGGCCGACGGCACCGCGTTCGTCGATCTGCGCTGGCCCGACCACGACGACCCTCCCGAATCGGGTTCGACGGAGGAGATTCAGCGCGTCTACTCCCTGGTCGATTCGGTCGCTCTCAACGTGCCGCAGGTGAACCGCGTCGTGCTGCTGTGGAACGGCACCCAGCGCATCACCTTCGCCGGCCATCTCGACACCAGCCGGCCGCTGCTGCCTGACCGCACCCTGCTCGCACCTTGATGGACGCCATCGGGGTCTTCGACTCGGGTGTTGGGGGCCTGACGGTGGTCGCGGCGCTGCGCCGGCGGCTGCCGCGGGAGTCGATCCTCTACTTAGGCGACACGGCGCGGCTGCCCTACGGCAGCAAGTCGCCGGCCACCGTCACCCGCTACACCCGCCGCAACGTCGACTTTCTCGCCCAGCACGGGGTCAAGGCCGTCGTGGTGGCCTGCAACACCGCCTCGGCCCTGGCGCTGCCGGAGCTCGCCCTGCCGATGCCGGTATGGGGAGTCATCGAGCCCGGCGCCGAGCGCGCGGCGGCGGCGAGCGGCGGCCGGGTGGGCGTCATCGCCACCGAGGCGACGGTACGCTCGGACGCGTATCCTCGCGCGCTGCGCCGCCTGCGTCCCGACCTGGAGATCGCGAGCCGCGCCTGCCCGCTGTTCGTGCCGCTGGTCGAGGAAGGCTGGTACGACGACCCGATCACCGAGCAGGTGGCGGGCCGTTACCTGGCGCCGCTGCTGGCCGCCGGGATCGATACCCTGGTCCTCGGCTGCACGCACTACCCGCTGCTGGCGCCGGTGCTCGCGAAGGTCGCGGGTCCGGCGGTCGAGCTGGTCGACTCCGCCGAGGCCGTGGCGGAGGAAGTCGCCATCGCACTCGAGACGACCGCGAGCGCTCGGAGCGTCTTGGGAGCCGCAGACGGCGCAGGTACCGCAGACAGCGCCGATACGGCAGACGGCGCAGACACCGCGGACGCCGGCAAGCTGCGCGTTTGCGTCACCGATGCCAGCCAGGGCTTTCAGACCTTGGCGCGCCGCATCCTTGGCGCTCCCGAGCTGTGCCTCGAGTGGGTCGAGGTTTGACCGCCGATGCGTCCGCTGCCGGGCGGCGTTCAGGAGCGGAGGTCGCGCACCGCCGGCAGCAGCCCGAAGCCATCCGCGGCGCGCACCCCGTCGAGGATCGCCGCGGCCACCGCGCGCTCGGCGAGCACGCCGACCTGATGGACGTGAGCGGGCCGCTCGCCGGTCGCCAGGGTGACCACCAGGTCGCCGTCGTAGAGCGTCAGCGCCGGCGCCAGCGCGCGGTACAGCCCGCCGAAGGCCATCTGGCAGACCTTCTGCGCGGCGCGCTTCGAGAGCGCCGCGTCGGTCATCACCACCGCCAGCGTGGTATTGCCTTCCCAGGGATTCGGCGCCGCCGGCGGCAGCGCCGCCAGCACCCGCTCGGCGCCCACCAGGCGGTGCGAGTCCGGAGCGGCGCGGCAGCCGGCGACGATCGCGCCGCTGTCAGGGTCCCGCACGTCGCCGAAGGCGTTGACCGCCGCGAGGGCCGCGACGGTCGGGCCGCCGGCCACCGCCAGGCTGGCGAAGCCGATGCCGCCCTTCATGCCGCAGTCGCGGCCCAAGGCCTTGCCCACGGTCGCCCCGGTGCCCGCCCCGACGCTGCCCACCGCCACCTCGCCGCCGCGCGCCTCGCGCAGCGCCTGCTCGACCAGCGCGCGGCCGGGGTGCGCCAACGGGTCGCCGAAGCCGAGATCGAAGAGGATGGCGGTGGGCACCAGCGGCACCCTCGCCACCCCGGCGTCGAAGCCGTGGCCGTCGCGGGCCAGGGCCTCCACCACCGCGTCGGCAGCCGCCAGGCCGAAGCCGCTGCCGCCGGCCAGCACCACGGCGTGGGCCCGCGTCGCCAGGTGATGGCTGCCGATGAGCGAATCGAACTGCCT
>DATKFK010000899.1:0-7070 GCA_035544375.1 Thermoanaerobaculia bacterium | reverse complement strand
CGCCCCGTCCCGGCGACCTCGTCCTCGCCTGCCCGCCGCCGGCCGCCACCGCCCTCGCCCGCCAGCGCGGCTACTTAGGTCGCGGCCCATGTCCCGGCGGCAGCAAGCCGCTCGGCAAGCTCGTCCTCGCCGCCGCCGGCGACCGCCTCGAGCTCGCCCCCACCGGCCTCGTCCTCAACCGCTGCGCCCTGCCGTCGAGCGCCACCCTGCCGTCCGATCCAAGCGGCCGCCGGCTTCCCCACCCCGCCCCCGGCGCCTACAAGGTCACCGCTGCCCAGGTCTGGCTCTTCTCGCCCCACCCCCGCTCCTTCGACAGCCGCTATTTCGGGCCGATCGCGGTGACCCAGCTCCAAGGCCTCCTGCGTCCCCTCGTGGTCCTGCCCGCGGCCGCCATGAGGCGCTGGGCCTCTCGCCTCCGCGCCTGCGCCGCGGCTCCCTGAGCAGCGCGTCGTCGCAGCCTCGCCCGCCTCGCCCGTCTCGCCCACCTCACCCGCCGCCCCACCCGCCCGCTCCCCTCTCCCCCCTCGTCTCCCCGATCCCGCTCGACACCGACCCACCCTCACCTCCTCGCCTTCACCCCCTCTGCCTTCACTTCTCCATCTCGCCTCCATCTCCCCGTCCATGCCACGAAACCAAAACTCGCTAACTAGATGCAGTAAAGTGAGCGAATTGATGGAAGGAGGCCCGATGCCGGTGATCCCAGCCCTGTCTCGACCCCCCGCCGCGCCCGCGGCTCCCCCGGACGAGAGCGCCCGCCACTACCGCGACTCCCTCTGCCGCGCCCTCGGGCCCGCCGTCCTCGAGGCCCTCGCCGACCCTGACGTCACCGAGATCTACGTCAACCCGAGCGGCCACCTCTACTTCGACACCCGCTCGCAGGGCCGCGTCGCCGCCCCCGCCCCCACCCGCCTCTCCTCCGAGCAGATTCTCCGCTTCCTGAACCTCGTCGGCTCGCGCATCCCCACCGTGCTCAACGCCGGCCGCCCCCAGATCCAGGCCGAGCTGCCCGCCGACGGCTTCCTCGGCGCCCGCCTCCAGGGCTTCGTGCCGCCCCTCGCCGCCGCGCCCTCCTTCAACTTGCGCAAGCCCCCCACCGTCGTCTACACGCTCGACGACTATGCCCACGCCGGCATCCTCTCGCCGCGCCACCGCGAGGCCTTGGCCGACGCCGTCCGCCGCCGCCGCAACATCCTCGTCGCCGGCGGCACCGCCAGCGGCAAGACGACGCTCGTCAACGCCGTCCTGCACGAGATCACCACCACCTTCCCGCGCGACCGCATCGTCGTCCTCGAGGACACCGTCGAGCTCCACTGCGCCGCCCCCGACCACCTGGCCCTCCGCACCACCGACTCCATCCGCCTGCGCGACCTGGTCAAGGCCGCCCTGCGCACCTCGCCCGACCGCATCGTCGTCGGCGAGGTGCGCGACGAGGCCGCCCTCGACCTCCTGGACGCCTGGGAGACCGGCCACCCCGGCGGCTGCGCCACGCTCCACGCCAACGACGCGCTCGGCGCCCTGAACCGCCTCGACCGCCTCGCCCAGCGCGCCAACGCCGGCCCCCAGCCCCACCTCGTCGGCGACGCCATCCACCTGGTCGTGATGATCGCTGGCGGCAGCCAGCGCCGCCGCGTCACCGAGCTCGCCCTCGTCCACGGCTTCGACGGCTCCGGCTACCGGCTCACCCCCATCCCCGCAACCTGATCCCGACGTCCCGACGCGACAACCGCCACGAGGAGTCCGAACCATGGTCCGGCGCTGCCTGCTCGTCTTCGCCCGTCCCCTGCCCCTCTTCCTGCTGCTGCTCGCCGCCGGCCCCGCCGCCGCCCACGCCGGCACCGGCGGCGCCGACCTCCCCTGGAACCACCCCCTCCAGGTCGTCGTCGACAACCTGACCGGCCCGACCGCCAAGACCATCGCCGCGCTCGCCTTCGTCCTCGGCGGCGCCATGTGGGCCTTCACCTCCCACGAGCAGGGCGCCAAGCGCTTCGGCCAGGCCCTCTTCGGCGTCGCCGTCGTGCTCGGCGCCGTCAACCTCGTCGACGCCCTCGGCTTCCAGGGCGCCACCTTCTGAGACCGCCCACCCGCGCCGCTGCCCCCCTGGCCCCGACCTTCCTCCGCCCCCAACGCCCCAACGCCCGACCGAGCGCCGCCCATGCCAACGCCGATCCAGAAGACACCCATCCACGCCTCGCTCTGCCGCCCGGTGCTCTACGCCGGCGTCGCGCCCGGCTTTCTCTTCTTCGAGCTCTCCGCCGTCTTCTTGCTGCTCTTCGAGGCCGGCATCCATCTCGCCACGCTCGGCCTCGCGCTCGCCTACGGCCTCTGCTTCCACCCCCTCGCCGTCCACGTCTGCGGCAAGGACCCCCAGATCGCCGAGCTCTACATCCGCAGCCTCCGCAACGCCGACTACTACGCGGCCGCGCCCGCGCTCCGCGCGCCGGTGCCCGCCGTCGATCCCGCCCTCGCCGGGAGCGCCTGAGCGTGGACCTCGCCCCGCCCCTCCTCGCCTTCGTCTCCGGGGCCGGCGCCTTCGCCGCCCTCGACCGCCTGCGCGAGCACCGCCGCCACCCCCAGGGCCTCCCCGACCTGCTCGGCTGGCTCCATCTCGTCGCTCCCGGCACGCTGCTGCAGAAGAACGGCTCCTTTCTGACCGGTTGGCGCTACCGCGGTCCCGACCTCGCCGCCGCCACCCCCGAGGAGCTCGACGCCCTCGCCCGCCACCTCAACGACGCGCTCCTCCCCTACGGCGACGGCTGGATGTTCCACGTCGATTTCATCCGCCGTCCCGCCGCCGGCTACGCCCCGCCCGGCGCCTTCCCCGATCCCGTCACCCGCGCCATCGACGAGGAGCGCCGCGCCGCCTACGAGAGCTCGCACGCCCATTTCGTCAGCGACAGCTCCCTCGTTGCCACCTACCTGCCGCCGCGCGAGATCTACTCCCGGCTCGCCGCTCTCTTCGTGCAGCGCCGCACCCGCGCCGCCTCCGCCTGGGCCTCGCTCCACGCCAGCTTCGAGGAGCAGGCCGCCCAGCTCGAGCGCCGGCTCTCCTCGCGGCTCAAGATCCAGCGCCTCGGCTCGGCCGAGCTCCTCACCCATCTCCACACCTGCCTCACCGGCCTCGACCACCCCGTCGCGGTGCCTCCCGGCGGCGCCTACGTCGACGCCCTCTTGGCCGACCGCCCGCTCGCCGGCGGCTGGTCGCCCCGCATCGGCGACCGCGAGCTGCGCCTGGTCGCCATCCACGGCTTCCCGCACGAGTCCTTCCCCGGCATCCTCGACTTCATCGGCGGGCTCGGCTTCCCCTTCCGCGCCTCCCACCGCATCATCCCGCTCTCCCAGCCCACCGCCGCGCGCCTCCTCGGCCGCGTCCGCCTCTCCTGGTTCAAGAAGCGCCGCGGCGCCACCTCCTGGCTGCGCGAGATGACCGGCGACGAGCGCGGCGGCCAGGGCGGCGGCGCCCGCGAGCGCGACGACGAGCTGTTCCTCGACCAGGACGCCGCCGCCATGGCCCACGACGCCGCCGCCGCCGTCGCCGAGAACTCCGCCGGCCGCGTCCGCTTCTGCCTCTACACCCCCGTCATCCTGGTCGCCGATCCCGACGCCGCCCGCGCCGACCGCCAGGCCGCCGAGGTGCTCAAGGCGCTCAACGACCGCGGCTTCACCGCCCGCCTCGAGGACCTGAACGCCCTCGAGGCCTTCCGCGGCTCCCTCCCCGGCCACGGCTACGCCAATCTCCGCCGCCCGGTCGTCTCGACCCGCAACCTCGCCGACCTGCTGCCGGCGACCAGCGTCTGGCCCGGCCTCGCCCACAACCCCTCGCCCCTCTTCCCCCCCGCCAGCCCCGCGCTCCTCTGGGCCGCCACCACCGGCGCCACCCCCTTCTGGCTCAACCTCCACGACGACGACGTCGGCCACACGCTGGTCGTCGGCGGCACCGGCGCCGGCAAGAGCACCCTCCTCAATCTCCTCATCGCCCAGTTCCTGCGTTATCCCCGGGCGCAGGTCTTCAGCTTCGACGTCGGCTACTCCGGCTGGCTCCTCGCCCACGCCGCCGGCGCCCGTCATTACGATCTAGTCAACCAGGCCGTCTCGCTGCAGCCGCTCGCCCAGATCGACCAGCCCGGCGAGCGCATCTGGGCGCTCGAATGGCTCGAAACCGTCCTCGCGCTCAACGGCGTGCCGGTCACGCCCCAGGCCCGCCAGGCCCTCGACGCCGCGCTCGTGCTGCTCGCGACCGAGCCCGTCCGCCACCGCCGCCTCTCCGACTTCCTGCCCCAGCTCCAGGACCGCGAGCTGGTCGCCGCCCTCTCCCCCTACGCCGAGGGCAGCCTCCGCCACCTCCTCGACGCCGACCACGACGACGTCGGCGCCCTTGGCCACGGCACCGCCGGCACCGCCGACGCGACCGGGAGCATCACCGGCGCCCACGGCCCCGCCGACGCCCCCTACCAGGTCTTCGAGCTCAAGCGCCTGGCCGACATGGAGGACCGCGTCCTCGTCCCCGTCCTGCTCTATCTCTTCCACCGCGTCGAGCAGCGCCTCGAGCAGGGACGGCCGTCCTTCATCGTCGTCGAGGAGGCCTGGCTCCCCCTGATGAAGGGCATCTTCGCCTCGCGCATCAAGCAGTGGCTGCTGACGCTCCGCAAGCAGAACGCCGCCGTCCTCCTCGCCACCCAAAGCCTCGCCCAGCTCTACGAGAGCCCCAACCGCGCCATCCTGCTCGAGAGCTGCCCCACCAAGATCCTCCTCCCCAACCCCGAGGCCGCCGCCCCCGGCCACCTCGCGCTCTACCGCGACCTCGGCCTCAACGACACCGAGATCCATCTCCTCGCCCGCGCCCGCCGCAAGCGCGACTACTACTTCAAGAGTCCCCGCGGCTCGCGCCTCTTCGAGCTCGGCCTCGGGCCGCTCGCGCTCGCCTTCCTCGGCACTCCCGAGGGCCTCACCCAGGCCGAGGCCATCGCCGAGGCCCGTCCGCTCATCGCCCGCCACGGCGCCGCCTGGCCCCGCGAGTGGCTGCTCCGCCGTGGCGTCACTCCACCCCCCGCGCTCGCCGCCGAGCCGGCCTGATTCCGGAGACCCGCATGACCTCGCGACCCATCCCGCATCTCGACCACCGCCACCCCCGCCAACGCCGGCGCCGCCTCGCCCTGGCCGCCCTCGCCTGCGCCCTGCTCGCGCTCGCCGCGCCCCTCCCCGCCGCGGCGCAGATCCCCGTCACCGACGCCGCGCACATCGCCCTCAACTCCTACTGGCACTACCTGCACTACCTGCAGTTCGCCTTCCAGATCTACCAGCACTACCAGCAGATCGCCAACCAGGTCCGCCAGATCGACAACCAGCTCCGCGCCCTCGCCAAGCTCCGCGACCCCAACTGGCGCGAGATCCAGACCCTCCTCTACCAGCTCGACGCCCTCATGCGTTCCGGGCGCGCCCTGGGCTACCCCCTGGCCGACGCCGGCGGCCAGTTCCGCCAGCTCTATCCCGGCTGGACCCCCTGGACCGATCCCACCGCGCCGCAGCAGCAGGCCGAGCGCGCCCTCGACACCCTCCGCGCCGGCCTCGCCACCACCTCCCAGCAGTCCCAGAGCTTCGCTCCCGGCGAGCAGCTCCTCGCCCGCGTCCGCGACCAGATGACCCGCACCGACGGCCACCAGCAGGCGCTCGAGCAGCTCGCCACGCTCTCCGCCTTCAGCGCCCAGGAGCAGCTCCTCACCCGCCAGTCGCTCGCCGTCGCCAACAACCAGGCCGCCGTCGCCCAGGGCTACTGGCTCGACCGCCAGGCGCAGGGCGACGCCAGCTTCACCCTCCTGATGACCGAGACCTCCCTGGCCGCCTACCAGAGCACCTCACCCGGGTTCACCTTCCGGCCCTCCTGGCTGCTGCCCTGAGCGACATGCGCATGCGCACCCGACCCGTCCCCACCGGCGCGTCCAGCGCCCCGGCCGCCCCGCGCCGCCGGCACGCTCCCGCCGTCGCCTACGCGCTCGCCGCCATCCGCGCGCGGCGGGCCCTGCCGCTGCGGGCCCTGCTGCTCTCCCTGCCCCGGTCCGCCCGCACCCGTCCCGCCGCCGCGACGGCCGCGCCCCTCCGCCACCCACCCGGGACCCTAACCGCCCCCCCGGCCCTCCCGACTCCCGGGGCCAGCGCGACCCTTGGAACCGGCGCGGCCCTTGGAGCCGGCGCGACGCTTGGAGCCAGCTCGACGCTTGGAGCCGCAACGCTTGGAGCCACGACGCTCGGAGCCGCCTCGACGCTCGGAGCCACGACGCTCGGTGCCACGACGCTCGGTGCCAGCGCGATGTTTGCTGCCGCCGCGCTCCTCGCCGGCCTGCTCGCCGCCTGCACCCCCTCGGCGCACGCCACCGCCGGCGCCCGTGCCACCGATCCCCTCGGCTCGCTGGCCGAGCCGGTCCGCTCCCGGGCGTTCGACCTCGCGTTCTGGGTCCAGGAGCAAACCGCCCGCACCTCCCTGTGGCGCCAGGCGTCCGCGTTCTGCCGTCTCCATCCCACCCTGCCCAACTGCCGCACCGTGCGCATCGCCACCTGGTGGGCCACGGCACCGCCGCCGCCTGCCCCGGAACCCGCAGCCGCACTGCCCGCGTTCCCTGCCGCCAGGGCCGCTGCGCCGATGCCGGTTCCGCACCCGATCGCCGGGCCGCCGGCCTCCCACGGCGGCGCACCCGCCGTGGCCGCGCCACTGCCGCACCGCCACCGGCCCGCCGCCGCCAACCGACCCAGCAGTGATCTCGCAGCCGCCAGTGCCCGCTCCCGCACCGGGAGGCGCTCGTGAGCCCGGCACCCAAGCCCCCGCAACCACCCGCCGTCCCAGCCGGCCCCACACCGTTGCCCGGCCGGCCGGCGATGCCCGTCCCGGCCGCCGCGCCCCCGCGCGCCGCACATGGCGCCACCGCGCCCGCCGCCGCGCCCGGTGCCGCTGCCACTGCCACCGCCGCCCACACCCTCGCCGCCCGCGCCGCCCGCGTTGCAGCCACCTTCGCGCCCCGGCGGCGCCACCTCTACCTCGTCCCGCCGCTCTTCGCCGTCCTGCTGTTCTCTTTCGCCGCCGC
>DATKFK010000898.1:0-3003 GCA_035544375.1 Thermoanaerobaculia bacterium | reverse complement strand
TCTACAGCAAGTTCACCACCCAGCGCTTCGACCACTTCTGGATCTCGCCGCCCGAATACCTCGAGCTGCGCCAGCTGGCGGCGAGCTTCGAGGACGCGGGGGGCTACCGTAACCAGGCGGTCAACATCAGCGGCCAGGAGCGGCCGCTGCGGACCGCCGCCACCTACGCCACCGCCAGCACCCTCACGACCCTTGGCGTGCCGCCCGAGCGGGGCCGCTGGTTCTCGGCGGCCGAGGACCAGCCGAACGCCGAGCCGGTGGTGTTGCTCGGCCACGACCTGTGGCGGCAGGCCTTCGGCGCCGATCCCGCGATCGTCGGCCGGCGGGTGCTGGTGGACGGCGTCGACCGCACCGTGGTCGGGGTGATGCCGCCAGGCGCGCAGATCGGCGGCCAGCGGGTGCAGGCCTGGCTGCCGGTGCAGCTCGGTCCGCTCGACCCGCGGCGGCGCGGCAACCATTTTCTCGACGTCGTGGCCCGGCTCCGCCCCGGCGTCACCCTGCAACAGGCGCGCGCCGAGATGGCCGGCCTGCTCGCCCGCTGGCAGAGCCTGGCGGGAGCGGGCAAGCACGCGCCGGACCTCGACAAGCACCCCCTGGTGATCGAGCCGCTGCTCGACGACACCGTCGGCGAGGCGCGGCCGGCGCTGCGCCTGCTATGGGGAGCCGTCGGCTTCGTGCTGCTCATCGCGTGCGCCAACGTCGCCAACCTGCAGCTCGCCCGCGCCGAGGGCCGGCAGCGCGAGATCGCCGTGCGCACCGCGCTCGGCGCCGGCCTCGGCCGGCTGCTGCGCCAGTTCCTGACCGAGAGCCTGCTGCTGGCGTTGTGCGGCGGCGGCCTCGGCCTGCTGCTTGCCGTCTGGGGCGTGCGGACGCTGGCGGCGGCCAGCCCCGACAGCCTTCCCCGGCTGGCCGACGCCGGCAGCCTCGGCCTCGACCCGCGCAGCCTGGCCTTCACCTTCCTGGTCTCCGTCGTCTCCGGCGTCGCCTTCGGCCTGGCGCCGGCCGTCCACGCGCGCGCCGGCGCCGGCCTGGCCGCGCTCAAGGAGGGCGGCCAGCGCTCGACCGCCGGCACGGCCCGGCAGCGCCTGCGGCGCGGCCTGGTGGTGGCGGAGGTGACCCTGGCCGCGGTGCTGGTGGTCGGCGGCGGCCTGCTGCTGCGCAGCTTCTGGGAGCTGCAGCGCGTCGACCCCGGCTTCGAGCCGCGAGGTCTGCTGACCCTGGAGCTGGCGCTGCCGAACGCCACCTACGCCAAGCCCGTGCAGGTCACGGCCTTCGTCTCGCGGCTGATCGACCGCCTGCAGGCGCTGCCGGGCGTCGAGTCGGCGGCGGTCATGAACGGGTTGCCGCCGCGCCGCGAGGTGGACGCCAACGACACCGTGCTCGAGAGCGTGCCGATGGATCCCAAGGGGCCGCCCCACAACGTCGATTTCTGGCAGTTCGCGAGCCGCGACTACTTCCGCACCATGCGCATCCCGCTCGTCGGGGGACGCTTCTTCACCGCCCAGGACGGCGACCAGGGGCCGGGCGTGGCGGTCATCAACGAGACCATGGCGCGCACCTTCTGGCCGGGCAAGAGCCCGATCGGCCAGCGCCTCAAGGGTTACGGCCGCGATGCCAGGTGGCTCACCATCGTCGGCATCGCGCGCGACGTCAAGCAGCAGGGCCTGGACGGCAAGACCGGCACCGAGCTGTACTTCCTCCTGTCGCAGTCGCCGGCGACCAGCAATTACGCGCCGAGCAACCTCTACGTGGTGCTGCGCAGCCCGCGCGACCCCGCTCGCCTCGCCGCGGCGGCGCGCGGCGAGATCCAGCGGCTCGACCCGGCGCTCCCGGTCGCCCACGTGCTGCCCATGGAGCGGGTGATCTACCAGTCGATGGCCCGGCCGCGCTTCGTCACCTTGCTGGTGCTGCTGTTCGCGCTCGTCGCCCTGGCCCTGGCGGCGGTCGGCACCTACGGCGTGCTCGCCTATTCGGTCGAGCAGCGCACCCAGGAGATCGGGGTGCGCATGGCGCTCGGCGCCGAGATGGGCGGCATCCTGGCCATGGTGCTGCGGCAGGGACTCGGGCTCGTGGCCTCCGGCCTGGTCCTGGGGCTGGGCCTTGCCGTCGTGCTGCGCCGCGTCCTCGCGAGCCTGCTCTTCGGCGTCTCGCCGACCGATCCGCTGACCCTGGCCGCCGTCGCCGCGGTCCTCTCCCTGGTCGCCGCCGCCGCCTGCTACCTGCCGGCGCGGCGCGCCGCGGCCGTCGCTCCGGCGGTCGCCCTGCGGCACGAGTAGCCGCCGGCGCACGCCCGCGGGAAGCCTCGCTCTGGTTGGTTGCAGCCAACCCGTTTCTCGGTCGCGTCCGGCGGCGCATTGAGCGCTGGTGGAGGGACCGGTATGCTGCCGCGCGTGCCTCCCGCGAAGAGACGCTCCCTGGCGGGCGCGGCGTTCGGCTTGGGACGCTTCGTCGCGCGGCACTACCGGCCGTGCGCGCTGCTGGTCGTGGCGCTCATGGCCGGCAACGTGTTCCTGCGTCTCGGCAGCAGCGCCGTCAACGACTTCGACGAGGCGCGCTATGGCGTCACCGCCTTCGAGATGCGGCAGCACGGCGACCTCGTGGTCCCGACCTACGCCGGCGAAAAGGAGCTTCTGGCCCTCAAGCCGCCGCTCGGCTACTGGCTGATGGCCTTGTCGTTCCAGCTCTTCGGCGGCTCCGCGCTGGCGATGCGGCTGCCTTCGGCGCTCTGCGCCGTGGCCGCCGTGGCGGTGACCATGGTCTGGGCGCGGCGCTGGTTCGACCGCCGGGTGTCGATCCTCGCCGGGCTGATCCTCGCCACCTGCTTCGGCTACATCAGCCACCATGGCGCGCGCAGCGGCGATTTCGATTCCTGCCTCACCCTCCTCCTGCTGCTGGTGGCCGTGCGGTTGCCCAGGCTCGACGAGTCGGCGTGGGCGGTGGTGCCGATCGCCGCGCTCCTGGGCTGCGGGTTCCTGCTCAAGAGCTTCGCCATCGTGCCGATGG
>DATKFK010000897.1:0-3050 GCA_035544375.1 Thermoanaerobaculia bacterium | reverse complement strand
CGAAGATGCCGTTGCTCGCGACTCCGCGCGCGGCGAGGGAGACACCGCCGTTGACGGCGCCCGCGGCGCCGGCGCGCGTGCCGCCTTTCCGAGCTTCGTGCTGTCGGGCGGCTCGACGCCGCGGGCGCTCTACCGGCTGCTTGCCGATGCGCACGCGCCGTGGCGCGGCCGCATCGATTGGCCGGCCCTCCATTTCTTCTGGGGCGACGAGCGCCACGTGCCGCCCGACCATCCCGACAGCAACTTCCGCATGGCGCGCGAGGCGATGCTCGACCACGTGCCGGCGCCCGCGGCGCACGTGCATCGCATCGCGAGCGAGGAGCCCGACGCCGCGCGCGCGGCCGAGCGCTACGAGCGCGAGCTGATCGATCTCTTCGGGTTGCGGGCCGGCGGCCAGGATGGGGAAACCGCGCGGCCCGCGGGGCGCGCCGCGGAGTTGGACTGGCCGCGCTTCGACCTGGTGCTGCTGGGACTGGGCGAGGAAGGCCATACGGCGTCGCTGTTTCCCGGCAGCCCGCTGCTCGCCGGCACGCCGATGCTCGCCGGCACGCGGCCGCCCGGACGGCTGGCGGCGGCGGTCTGGGTCGACAAGCTCGCGACGTGGCGCGTCACCTTGACGCCGGCGGCGCTCAATCACGCGGCGACGGTGATCTTCCTGGTGAGCGGCGCCGCCAAGGCGCCGGCGCTCGCGGCGGTGCTCGAAGGCGAGACGCGGCCGGATTTCTATCCCGCGCAGATCGTGGCACCGATCGACGGCAGGCTGCTGTGGCTGGTCGATCGGGCCGCCGCGGCGCAGCTCGAATCGCACGCGTAGCGCAGCAGACTTACAGCGGTGTGGGCTTGCGCTGTGGCGCGCAGCGCCGCGGGACTCGCTGCCTGGCGGGCTTGCGGCGCCGCGGCCCCGGGCGGTGGCGGCTTCATGCCCCGGGGTCGGGGGCCGAGCCGATGGAAAGCTTCAGAGGAGCAGGTGTGGCGGGCGGGGCGGGGAGGCGTGTGAAGGCGACGCTGGGAAACAGCAGCACTGGGACGACGGCAAGCGGGAGCGCCCAGAAAGATCCAGAACGTCGCCTGACAAAGAGCTCGGCCGCTTCGATCTCACCCGGGGAACGAGCTCACCGGGTGAGGTCATGGGCCTTCTACTTCGCCGCCGGCTTCTTGGCGGCAGCCTTCTTGGCCGGAGCCTTGGCCTTGACCACCTTGGCGGCCGTGGTCTTCTTGGCGGGCTTCTTGGCCGCAGCCTTCTTGGCCGGAGCCTTGGCCGTCTTCTTCGCGGTGGTCTTCTTCGCCGCCTTCTTCGGTGCTGCCTTCTTCGTCGCTGCCATTCACATCTCCTTTCTAGAGAGGTGCCCGTAAACGCTGGGCGGAAGATTTGTAAGTAAGGGTACCCCCACAACATGTAGCGTGTCAAGATTTTTCGCACCTCAACCCTTAGTGCCGCTGACCAGATGCTTGTGCAGCGGCCCTCGCGCGGTTTCCCGGCCGGTTCAGCAGGCGCGGCGAGCGGCCGCGCGGCCGCCTCGAGACCTCGCCCGGCGGGCCCGCGGCAGGCAGCGGCGGGTGCGAGGAAAGGCCCGCGGGACAAGGGTTTTACGCGAGGGGTGGCGGCCGGTGACAGGCCGTGCGGGACGATCGCCGCGCCGCGCGAGAGCGATCGTCGGCGGTCGGCGAGCGATCGGCGAGCGACGATCGTCGGCCGTCGGCGAGCGCTGAGCGGAAGCCGCGCGAGTGGTGCGCGAGAGAGCGAGCCGGGCGCGCATGCAGTGCGGCGGCGCGAAGATCGGGCCGGCGGCGCGCAGCATGCGCGGCGGCTCGAGCGGCCGCGGGCTGCGTTCGGCCACCGCGCGCGGGCGTCCGGCAGGCCCGCGGGCGGCGCGTGGCAGGAGCGAGGAAAAGCCCACGGGACAAGGGTTTCCCGTGATGGGCGGTGGTCTCTGTCCTAGTAGGCGTTGATGCGCAGCGCGTGGCGGAGGGTGAGCCAGAGGATCTTGAAGTCGAGGCCCAGCGACCAGTTCTGGATGTAGTAGAGGTCGTACTGGATGCGCTTCTTGATCGACGTGTTGCCGCGCCAGCCGTGCACCTGCGCCCAGCCGGTGATGCCTGACTTGACGCGGTGGCGGAGCATGTAGCGCGGGATCTTGTGCTTGAACTCCCGCACGAAGCTGGGGCGCTCGGGGCGCGGGCCGACGACCGACATGTCGCCGCACAGCACGTTCCAGACCTGCGGCAGCTCGTCGAGCGACCAGTGGCGCAGGAAGGTGCCGACGCGCGTGCGGCGCGGATCGTCCTTGATCGCCCACACCGGCCCGCTGGTCGCCTCGGCGTCGACGCGCATGGAACGGAACTTGAGGATCATGAACGGCTTGCCGTCCAGCCCCATGCGCTCTTGACGATAGAAGATGGGGCCGCGGTCCTCGAGCCAGATGGCGACCGCCAAGAGCGGCAGCACCGGCAGCACGACGAGCAGCGCCGCGGCGGCAATCGCCAGGTCCATGCCGCGCTTGACCATGCTGTTCCAGCCCTGCAGCGGCACCTGCGAGAGGTTGATGACCGGCGTGCCGTCGACGTCCTCGAGCGTGGCGTTCAACGTCGCGTATTGCAGGATGTCGGGAACGAGCCGGATCTCGACGCACTCGCGCGCCATCAGCTCGAGCAGGTGCAGCAGCTTCTTGTGGGCCTCGAGCGGCAGCGCCAGGAACACCTGGTCGATGCTGCGCTGCTCCAGCACTTCCTCGGCCTGGCGCAGGGTGCCCACGACCGGCACGCCGCACACCAGGGTGCCGAGCTTGCCCGGGTCGTCGTCGAGGAAGCCCACCACCTCGAATCCCATCTCGCGATGCGCCAGGATCTTCTGCGTGATCTCGCGGCCGAGGCTGCCGGCGCCGACGACCAGGATGCGCTGCAGGTTGTGACCCTTCAACCGCACGCGGCGCATCGCCCAGCGCGCCAGCATGCGGGTGCCGGCGACGAACAACAGGTCCACCAGCGCGAACAGGCCGAGGAAGGCGCGGCTGTAGGTGAAGTACTCGTGGCTGCCCGGCGCCGCCGGCGGC
>DATKFK010000896.1:0-2759 GCA_035544375.1 Thermoanaerobaculia bacterium | reverse complement strand
GCAAGCGCCCCAGGCCCTCGCCTGGCGCAGCTCCCGGCTGGTTGGTCTGGGGGAACGGGATGTCGACCATGTCACATGAACGAAACCTGCTGCGGCCCGTAGCCGGGCTTGCCCGGCGACATGCGCTTCAGCGCGTCCTCGGTGACCGCCAGCGGCGGAATATTCGAGCCGCCCGGCGGTGCCATGTTGCCGAAGTCCGGCTGCAGCGCAGCCGCCAGCGCGTTCGCCAACTGGTTAGCGGCCCCGCTGGCCACCTGATCCATGTCGGCCACAAAGTAGATGCCCTTCATGGCCAGCTCCGAGCACATCACATCGAGGCGATCGAGGCCGAGCTGGAAGTCGGCGGCGTCAGCCTCGGGCACGTCCACCGAGATCACGCCGAGGCGCGTCAAGGCCTGGTTCACGATCCAGGTGCTGTCGCGGTAGCTGGTGACGGGTGCGGTCATTTCCTGGCCTGCCTTCGCGCTCGGTCATAGCCCTCTAGCCACGCTTTTTTTTGCGGCTTGCTGATGCCGGCCGGAGCTGCACGACCAGCACCAGATGCGTAGGCTTGCCGCCCGAACGCCCGCGCTTCTGGGACACTGGCAGGGACGCGGAGCGCGTCGACGGACCGCTCGATCGGCTCGGGCTTTTTCGGCTTTTCATGGTGCTTCTCGTCGATGGCGAAATGCGGATGGGTGCGCACCGCGTCGAGCCCCGACCAATGCTCGGGAACCTCGACCGGCTTGTCGTGTTCGAATTGCACCCCATGGAAGGTCACGACAGGCGCTGCCTGCAGCTCGTCCTTGTAGGTCACCTTGGTCATGCTTCCTCCACGGGTAGGCCGGCGCGGCGAGGGACCGCGCCGGCCGCGCGCGCTTAGGTGTCAGGCGTCGCCGCGACGAAGAAGGTCACGACCCCCCAATCCTTCAGGTCGGTGTTGGTGCCGGGTGAGCCGACCGGGGCCTTGGCGATCTTGCCGTAGGCATACTGCGCCTCGACACCGATGCCATCGAGGAATTCGTAGTCGTCTTCCTTCCTGCGCGTGGCGCGCGGCAGCTGGCCGAGCACGTAGGCGTAGGCCGACTGACCGCACATGAAGCAGGGTGCGGTGTCGATACCCGCCGCGCCCTTGCCCGCCAGCGGGCCGGTCGGCGCGGTGACCGTGCCGCCGCCGACGATGTAGTAGGCGTCGATCTCGGGGATTTCCCGGTAGACGATGCCGTCCTTGACCAGGTGCGCCCCAGTGAAGATCGGGTTGGTCTTGAGCGGATCAGTCTCGCGCTGCCGGGCCTGCAGGTTGGCATTCAGCATGGCCGGATCGGCCGAGAGATCGCGGTAGGCCCGCGAGCCGATGAAGCAGACATACCATTCCTGGTCAGTGTCCACGACCTGGTAGGGCTTGATGGCCGGCCAGTTCGTGATGTTGGTGGTCTGCATCGCCTTGCGCTTGGCCAGCAGGCCGATCGCCGCCGACATCTTGTCGGTGGCAGCCGCCAGCGTCAGCAGTGACGAAGCCACATTGCCGGCCACCGTGTTCGAGTTGAGGTGGCCGAACAGGATGCGGTCGTTGTTGGCGGTCAGCCAGTTGTTCTGCTGGCCGGCCGTGGCCGCCGACCAGAGCACGCCGTTGACCCGCTGCCCGGCACCCACATGGTAGCCGGCGGGGATCGCCGCCGTGGGCACCGAGAGCAACGCCGACACCATGTCGTCGCGGCGTAGCCGCCGCGCCCAACCCTGCAGCGCCGGTGTCGCGGCGTCGCGGATGTTGATCGCGGTTTCCTTCTTGATCGCCTTGTTGAAGAGCACCGCGTTGCGGCACCAATCGGCCCAGAGCGGCATACCGTAGTTGTCGAGCGTGTCTTCATTGCCGACCAGGGTGCCGGTGGAAACGCCGGTGCCCCTGAGCTGGTCGAGCAACGGCACGTTGATCTGCTTGCCGTTGGCCTCCAGGTCCATCACCCGCTGGATGATGTTGGTGGGTGCGTCGCCGGTGTAGGCATCGAACCGGCTTTCGCGGAGGAACGTCCAGGTGAGCTTGCGCTTGAACTTAATTAGCTCCAGGTTGACGTTATTAGCTGAGAGCGCCATGGCGCGTCTCCATTAGCTCCGACGACCTACTCCATCAGTTTGTGAGGGTTGGTCATCTCCGAATACAAGTCCGCGTCATCCATGTCCGCGAGCACCGGCTGCGGGCTGCCGCCAGGCGGCCCTTGCCGGTTGAGAGAAGGAGGAAGCGGGGCTCTGCCGGCGGCTGCCGGCGCGGTGGAGGCTCGGGGTTGCGGGCGGGCCGCGACCGTCACCGGTCGCCCCGCCGCCTGGGCACGGGCCGCCTCCAGGGCGCGCCCCAGGAATTCAGGATCAGCTAAGGCTTCGTTGAGGAGACGGTCGCGGTAGGCCTTGGGATCATTGCCCACCTCGGTGAGCAGCTTGCGCTGCTTGTGCCACTGCACGGCGGCCTCGAACGGATTGGCCGACGAGAACACCCGCGCATTGTCGAGCGGGTGCATGCGACCTTGCTGCACCTCGCCGTCGAAGGCCGCTTGCGCCTCCTCCACCAGCTCGGCCCCATGTATCTGCACCGCCAGCGCCTTGTGCGCCGCGGCGATCTGCATGGTGAATTGCCGGCGGATCGGGTCGAGCGCCTCGTTGAAGCGGCGGTCGAAATATTCGTCCGGCCGCATGATCGGGTCGGGCGGCGGCTCCTGCTGCTTGGCGCGCTGCGCCTCGTATTGAGCCAGCCGGTCCTCGGCAACACGGCGGCGATCGCGCTCGTCGAG
>DATKFK010000895.1:0-3341 GCA_035544375.1 Thermoanaerobaculia bacterium | reverse complement strand
CGCGGGCGCCTTCTCGGAGAGCACCGAGGTGACGGTGGTGCAGGTGCCGGTGCAGGTGGTGCGCGACGGCGGTCCGGTGCAGGGGCTGACGGCTGCCGACTTCGAGGTCTTCGACGGGCGCAAGCAGCAGAAGGTGACCGGCTTCGAGGTGCTCGACCTGTCGGCAAGGCAGGGTCCGGCGGTGGCCAGCATCCCGCCGGCGTTGCGGCGGCACTTCCTGCTGCTCTTCGACCTCGCCTTCTCGGAGCCCAAGTCGCTGATCAAGGCCCGCCAGATGGTGCGCGAGATGCTGCCGGCGCTCCACCCGTCCGACCTGGTGGCGGTGGCAACCTACAGCGCCTCCAGGGGCCCGCGCATCGCGGTGGGCTTCACGTCCGACCGCCGCCAGGTGCTGCAGGCGATCGACACGCTGGGGCTGCCGGAGCTGGTGGACCGCAATCCCGACCCGCTGAGCCTGATCGCGGCCGAGCTGCAGCAGCAGCGCCCCACCGGCACCGCCGTGCAGCAGGAGGTCCTCGCCGCGGCGCTCGAAAATGCCAAGGACTTCACACGGCAGGAGGAACGCGCCACCCGCGAGCAGCAGGCGGCTCTGGTTGCCGCGCTCTCCCGCTCGTTCAGCGACCTGGCGAGGCTGCTGGACAGCGTCCATGGGCGCAAGCAGGTCATCTACCTCTCCGAAGGCTTCGACACCTCGGTGCTGCTGGGAACCGAGGACCAGAAGGCGCAGGCGGACATGGCCGATCTCTCGGTCCACGGCCAGGGCTACATGGTCGACTCCGACAAGCGCTACGGCGACACCCGCGGCGCCAACGTGCTCGAAAAGATGATGGAGCAGTTCCGGCGCTCGGACTGCATCATCCAGGCGGTGGACATCGGCGGCCTGCGTGCCCAGGGCGACCAGGGCGCCGTGCGGCCGTCGGGCGAAGGCGCCCTGTTCGCGATGGCCCACGACACCGGCGGCGAGCTCTACCGCAATTTCAACGACCTCGGCGCGGCGATGGGCCAGGTGCTCAAGAAGACCAGCGTCACCTACGTGCTGAGCTTCCAGCCCGACGAGGTCAAGCACGACGGCTCGTATCACAAGCTGCGGGTGGAGCTGAAGAACGGTCCGGCGACCAGGGGCGCCCAGCTCTTCTTCCGCCCCGGTTACTACGCGCCCAAGCCCTACCGGCAGCAAACCGGCACCGAACGGCAGCTGGCCGCCGCCGAGACCGTGATCGGCGGCGGCGACAGCGGTGCGTTGGGCATGGCGGTCCTCGCCGCGCCCTTCAGGATGGCGGGCGACGTGGCTTACGTGCCGGTGGTGATCGAGGCCGACGGCGCGAGCCTGCTCGCCGGCACCACCGGCGAGGTCTTGCCCGCCGAGATCTACGCCTACGCCATCAGCTCCTCGGGGACGATCCAGGACTTCTTCACCCAAAGCCTGCGCTTCGATCTCGCCAAGGTGGCGCCGGGACTGCGCCAGGGCGGTATCAAGTTCTACGGCCACCTGGATCTGCCGCCGGGCGACTACAACGTGCGGGTGCTGGTGCGCAACGGCGGCACCGGCGCCTACGGCCTGCGTTCGCAGGCGCTGGTGGTCCCCGCTTTCGCCGACACGGCGGCGGTGCTGCTGCCGCCCTTCTTCCCCGAGCCTCCCGGACGCTGGCTGATGGTGCGCGAGTCGGGGCGCGGCGACAAGCAGTCGGCCCCCTACCCGTTCGTGGTGCAGGAGAAGGCATACGTCCCCTCGTCGCGGCCGGTGCTGGCGGCGGGACAGGAGGCGGCGGTGGCGCTGGTCGGCTACCACCTGCCTGCAGGTGGCCTCAAGGCCGAGGCGAGGGTGCTGGCCGCGGACGGCAGGGACCTGGGCGAGGGAGACCTGAGGCTTGGCGGGCGCGAGAACCCGGACGCGGCCGGTGAGGATCGGCTGACCGGCACCTTCCGGCCGCCGGCGGGGCTGGTGCCGGGCGAATACCAGCTGGTGATCGTGCTCACCGACGCCCAGGGCGTGGCGCACAACAGCGCCACCCGCTTCGTGGTGCCGGCGCCTGCGCAGGGTGCCCACGGCTAGCGAGGCTCCGCCGCGCGAGGGCGGACCGGAAGAGGCTCCCCCGGGCCGCCCCCCGGGGGAGGGGCAGCCGGAAGTCGTCGAGCTGCGCCTGCTCCCGGGCCGCGACAAGGCGGTGCGCGAGGGCCATCCCTGGATCTTCTCCGGCGCAATCGCCCCGGCGGGGGCCGCCGCGAAGAGCTCTGCCGGCGGCGGCGGCGCCGAGGCCCGCCGGGCGCCGCTCGCGCGCGTCTTCGACGCCGCGGGCCGCTGCCTCGGCCTGGGCTTCTACAGCCCACGCTCGCAGATCCGCGTGCGCATGCTGGGCCGCGAGGTCGAGCGCGCGGACCGGGCTTTCTTCGCCGGCCGCCTGTCCGAGGCCATGGCCCTGCGCCGCGCGGTCCTGCCGGCCGCCACCACCGGCTACCGGCTGCTCAACGCCGAAGGCGACGGCGTTCCTGGCTGGACGGTCGATCGCTTCGGCGACGTGCTGGTCAGCCAGATCACCGTCGCCGGTCTCGAGGCCCTGCGCGGGGCCGCCTATGCGGCACTCCGCGAGCAGCTGCCGGACTGCTCGGTGCTCCAGCTCAATGCGCTGCCGGCGCGGCGCGGCGAGGGCCTGCCGATCGCCCCGGCGGCCGAGGCGGTTGCCGGTGCGCCGCCCGCCGAGGCGCCGTTCGTCGAGTCGGGCTTCGCCCTGACCGCCGACCTGGCGGGCGGCCAGAAGACCGGCTTCTACTGCGATCAGCGCGAGAACCGGCGCCTGGCCGAGCGGCTGGCCGGCGGCCGGCGGGTGCTGGACCTGTTTGCCCACTCCGGCGCCTTCGGCCTCTACGCTTTGCGCGGCGGCGCCAGCCACGTCACCCACGTCGAGAGCTCGGAGAAGCTGATCGAGCACGGACGCCGGCTCCATGCGGCCAACGGCTTCGACGCCGGCGCCGCCGACTGGGTGCGGGCCAACGTCTGGGAGCATCTTCGCCAGGAGGGCGAGAGTTGCGACATGGTGATCTGCGATCCGCCGCCTTTGGTGCGCAAGCGTCCCGATCTCGACGCCGCGGCCCGCGCCTACAAGGACCTGAACCGCCTGGCCCTGGGCCGGCTCGCTCCCAACGGCCTGTTGCTCACCTTCAGCTGCAGCGGCGCGGTCGATGCGAAGCTCTTCCGCCAGATCCTCTTTGCCGCCGCGGTCGAGGCCAGGGTGAGGGTGGCCCTGCTGGCTCCTCTCGCCGCGGCCCCCGATCATCCGGTGGCCATCACCCATCCCCAGGGCGAGTACCTGAAAGGCTGGCTGGCGGTGGTGTCCGGCCAGCAG
>DATKFK010000894.1:0-3656 GCA_035544375.1 Thermoanaerobaculia bacterium | reverse complement strand
GGCCAGATGCCGCAAGAGATTGACACCGCCTTCCACGCCGCCGGGACCAGCCTCTTCCCAACCCGGCAGGACGACCTCGAGGCTGCCTGCAGCTGTCCGGATTGGGCGAACCCCTGCAAGCACCTGGCCGCCACTCACTACGTGCTGGGAGAGGCGTTCGACAAGGACCCGTTCCTCCTCTTCGAGCTGCGCGGCCGCGGCAGGGAGAGCGTGCTCGGCGCCCTGCGCCGCCACCGTGCGGGAAAGGGCGGCGCCGCGGCGGCGGAGGAACAGCACCCGGGCGGCGGTCCGGCGCTCCCCACCGTCCTGCTCGACGGCACGACCGCCAGGGACTTCGAGCAGCTGCCCGGCCCGCTGCCGCATCTGCGCTTCCGCTTCGCGCCGCCCGCGTCGTCGGGGGCCCTGCTCCGCCAGCTCGGCAAGCCCCCGTCCTGGTCGCCGGCCGAGACGCCGGCAGAGCGGCTCGCCCCGTTCTACGCCGCTGCCGCTGCTCTCGCCCGCGAGCTCGCCGCCGTGGAGGCAACGCCGGACGGCGGCGAGCCGGAGGCGGCAGTCCCGCTCCTGTAACATTTTTCCAAACCTCGCCGTACGTGGTTGCCAGCCGTTGCCCGGCTCGAGACAGCTGGATACGATGCAGCGATGACCTGGCCCAGCCGTGTCGAGACCCTGGAGATGCTGCGGCGGATCAAGGACAGCCCGCTTGGGGATCGGCTCATCCTGGCCGGATCGTCGGGTGTGTACGGCGTCAGCGAGACGATTCCCGCTCTGACCGAGGACATCGACGTCCTCATCGACGCCGATTGGCTTGCCGCCCATGAAGGCATGGTCCTCGAGCAGATGCGCCAGCTGGGCTTCCAGCACCAACCCGGCACCCCCACGTTCACTTCGCCGGCGGGCCTGTCTCTCGATCTGGTGGGTTACTCTCGCCGTGACGTGGCCGACCGGATCGGCGGCGGCAAGGCGCTTCCCGTGATGGTTTTCGCCGATCTGAGTCGGCTGCTGTCGCTCCCGCAGTCCATCCGTGAGCTGCCAAGCGGCGGCAGCACGCTCTCGCCGGCAACCCTTGCGGCAGCAAAACTGCTGACGGTCCGGCTCGAAAAGGGGAGCAAGGACAAGCTGCAGGCACTGCTGGTCATTGCCGAGAATGCCGGAGACGAGGATTTCTTGCGCCAGCTGCGTGCTCTGATGGGAGCCTTTCCGCCCGACCGCGTCGAAGACGCCATTGCCGACGCGCACGCCGCCTTGCTGGCGGTTTCGGCCGATGTGGCCGTCGCCGGGCCACAGGCCGCGGGCTACGCCGGGATGCTCGCCGAGCTCGAGCAGGGATTGATACTCCTGCAACGACTCGCTGGCCCGGCCGAGGCACGCTCGTGAGTGCCCGTCCGCGGACCACTGCCGAGCGTTTCGCGCGCTTCCTCCGCGACCAGGAGGCCTACCGCCGCATCAGCCTTGAACGGAGAATGCATGCGCGTTTCCGCCGCGACCTCGCCGTGGTGCCCCACGTCTTCCTGGCCCCCGGCCGAGCGCGCATGGCCGCCCTCGAGCAGCCTGCCGACGCCGGTCTGCTTGCCCTGCGCGGCGAAGCGATCTGGACCCTGGATACCGCGGCGCGCCTCTTCACCGGATCGGGTCTCGTGGTTTCCCCCGATCTCACTGGCTACCTGACGGAGGATTCATTCCAACGTGCCGTCGAGAACGGATTGATCAGCGCGCCCATTGCCGGCGGTCTCAGTATCGACCCGCTCTACCATCGCCCCCCCATGCTCATCGCGCATCTCACGGACGTTACACCGCCCTCGACCACCTTACCGTCCGGAGATCGAGTGGTCACCTGGGATTACCTCATCCGCGACATCCTGGGCACCCTGGGCTGGCGGCCGGACCTGCTGACCCGGCTGGAAGCCAGGCTACCTCTTCCCACCGCCTTCCCCGCTCTGCTCCCGTGACAGCGAACGGCCTGAGGTACACGACGAGAGCGAGCACCGCCAGGCTCACCTTGAGCTCATGGGACGGACGAGAGCGAGAATTTCTTCGTCGCTGAACCTGGCTGTCGCCTGTAACAAATCTCCGGGCCGCGCCGTAGTGTCACTGAACAAGCTGCGGACGGACGGACGGCGCATCTCACGCCAGGCCGGCCGGCAGGCGCCGCCGCCGCTGCACGGCGGCCGCGCGCCGATAGGAGGGTTGCCATGAGCTCGTTCTGGCGCGATGTCCGTTATGGGTTGCGCATGCTGGCCAAGGCTCCCGGGCACACGGCGGCGGCGGCGGTCGCCCTGAGCCTGGGCATCGGCCTGACCACCAGTGCCTTCAGCATCGTCTACGGCGTGCTGTGGCGCGGATTGACCTTCCCGCAGTCCGAGCAGCTGATGGCGCTCGACATCCAGATCCCCTCGCGCGACCTGTCGAACCAGGGCGTCGGCGTGCACGACTACCTCGACTGGACCCGGCGCCAGCGGTCGTTCGTCGGGCTGGCCGGCTACACCAACGGCACCGTCACGGTGAGCGGCGGCGACCGGCCGGAACGGCTGGACGGCGGCGCGCTCACCGCCAACGCGCTCGACCTGCTGCGGGTGAGGCCGCTGCTCGGCCGGGGCTTCCAGCCCGGCGAGGACCGGCCCGGCGCGGCGCCGGTGGTGCTGCTGAGCTACCAGCTGTGGCAAAACCATTTCAACGGCGACCGCAACGTGATCGGCAGACCGGTGCGGGTCAACGGCCGCGAGACGAGCGTGATCGGCGTCATGGCGGCGGACTTCCGCTTCCCGGCGGTCGAGCAGCTGTGGACGCCGCTGACGCTGGACCCGGACAAGAGCGAGCGTGGCAAGGGCGAGCCGTTCGGGGTCTTCGGGCGGTTGCGGCCGGGAGTGACGGCGGACCAGGCCGGCGCCGAGATGGCGGCGATCTCGCATGCCCTGGCCGTCGAGTTCCCGCGCACCAATCGCGGTTTCACCAGCACCGTGGAACCGATCATGTACCGCTTCGTGGACAAGCCGGGCCGGTACCTGCTCTACACCATGCTCGTCGCCGTGTGCTGCGTGCTGCTGATCGCCTGCATCAACGTCGCCAGCCTGATCATGTCGCGCGCCTCCCAGCGCACGCGGGAGATCGCCATCCGCACGGCCCTGGGCGCGGCGCGCCGCCAGGTGATCGGGCAGATCCTGACCGAGAGCCTGATCCTGGCGTTGGTGGGGACCGGAGCGGGGCTGGGGCTGGCGTGGTCGGGGATCGCTCTGTTCAATCGCGCGATCGGCACCAAGCCCCTGCCGACCTGGATCCACATCGCGCTCGACCTGCCGGCGCTGCTGTTCACGCTCGGCGCGACCCTGGCGGCCGCGGTGATCTCGGGCCTCGTGCCGGCGATGCAGATCTCGCGGACCCAGCTCAACGAGGTGCTCAAGGACGAGGGGCGCGGCTCGACCAGCCTGCGGCTCGGCTGGCTGAGCCGGACGGTGGTGGTGGCCGAGCTGTCGCTCTCCTGCACGCTGCTGGTGGCCACCGGGCTGATGGTCAAGAGCATGGTGCTCGCGCGCTCCGCCAACTTCGGTTTCTCGACCTCCCACCTGCTCACCGTAAGGGTGCCGCTGTTCGAAGCCAACTATCCACGGCCGGTCGACCGCGGCGCCTTCTATCAGCGCCTGCTCGAGCGGCTGCGGGAGAAG
>DATKFK010000893.1:0-3031 GCA_035544375.1 Thermoanaerobaculia bacterium | reverse complement strand
GTACCGCACCGGCGACCTCGCGCGCTGGCTGCCCGACGGCACCATCGAGCTCTTGGGGCGCGAGGACCTGCAGGTCAAGATCCACGGCCACCGCATCGAGCTCGGCGAGATCGAAGCCGCCCTCGCCCGCTGCCCCGGGGTCGAGGCCGCGGTGGTCTCCGCGGTCGCGGCCGGCGGCGAACCGTCGCACCACCGCCAGCTCGCTGCCTACGTGGTGCTGCAACCCGAGGCGCGGCGCGAGGCGGCCGGCGAGCCGGGCCAGCCGGTCCCGCCGCCGCCCGCCAGGCCGGAGTGGCTGGCGAGGGCCGAGGCGGTCCGCGGCAAGTCCGCCGCCACGGCGCTGCGAGACTTCCCCGCCGACGGCGCCATCGAGCTCGGGGGGCCGGAACCGGACGCGGCCGCCATCGAGAGGCTCTTCCTGTCGCGGCGCAGCTGCCGCGAGTTCACCGCCGAGCCGGTCGCAGCCTCCGACCTCGGAGGGCTGCTCGGCTGCTTGCGGCAGCTCCGCATCGGCGACCATCCCCTGCCGAAACTGCGCTACGGCTCGGCGGGCAGCCTCTACCCGGTCCAGGTCTACCTCCACGTCGTGGCCGGGCGCGTGCGCGGCGCGCCGGGCGGCGCCTATTACTACGATCCCGCGGCCCACCGCCTGGTGCCGCTCGCGCCGGGCGCGGGCCTCGACACCGCGGCGCACGCTCCGGTCAACCGGGCGACCTTCGCCGGCGCGGCGTTCTCCATCTTCCTGGTCGGCTGGATGGACGCCATCCTGCCGCACTACGGCGACCGGGGGCGCCACTACGCCATCCTCGAGGCGGGCGCCATGGCGCAGCTGCTCGCGATGACGGCGACGGCACACGGGCTCGGGCTGTGCCAGATCGGCGACCTCGATTTCGCGGCCATCCGCCCCGCTCTCGACCTCAGCGCGGGGCACGAGCTGCTGCACAGCCTGGTCGGGGGCCGCTGCGAGCCGCGCAGCGTCACGCTGGCCGGCCACGACGAGGAGGCGGCGGCCTACCGGTCGCTGCTCGCCATGGTGGAGCGGGGCGCCGCGGCGCCCGCCCTGGCCGCGACGCCGTCGCGGGCGCGGCCGGCGGCGGCGCCGGCGCTCGCGCTGCGCGACCAGCTGCTCCGGCAGCTCCCTGAATACATGGTGCCGGCGCACTTCACCTTCCTCGAGCGCCTGCCGCTGACCGCCAACGGGAAGGTGGACCGCGCCGCGCTGCCGCGGCCCGCGGCGCTGCCCGGCCGGCCGGAGGCGGCGGCGGGCGCGGCGCCAAGCGGCGTCTACGAGGAGCGCATTGCCGCCGCCTGGCGGGAGGTGCTCCACGTCGACAGCCTGGACGTCGACGACAACTTCTTCACCATGGGCGGGCATTCGGTGACCCTGGTCCGCGTCTACAACCGCCTGCGCGAGGAGCTGGGCCGGGAGCTCCCGCTGGCGGCGATGTTCGAGCACCCCACGATCGCCGCGCTGGCCCGCTACCTGGCAGGCGCGCCGGCGGCGCCGGCGCTGGCGCGCGGCGGCGAGCGCGGCGACCTGCGGCGGGAGGCAGCCCTCGAGCGCCGCGCCCGGCAGGCCCGGTCCGGCGGGGACAGCGGACCGGCTGGCGCCGGGGGCAAGCGGCCGGCGGGAGGCGAAGATGCCTGACGACGTCGCCGGCGTGGCGGTGATCGGCATGGCCGGCCGCTTCCCGGGCGCCGCCACGCTCGAGCGCTACTGGGCCAACCTGCGCGACGGCGTGGAGTCGATCGCCAGCCTGTCCGACGAGGAGCTGCTGGCGGGCGGCGCCAGCCCCGCGGCGCTCGCCGATCCGCGCTACGTCAAGGCCGCGCCGCTGCTCGACGGGGTCGAGCTGTTCGACGCGCCGTTCTTCGGCATCAACCACCGCGAGGCGGAGATCCTGGATCCGCAGCAACGGGTGTTCCTCGAGTGCTCCTGGGCCGCCTTGGAGTCGGCGGGCTACGAGCCGGAGCGCTTCGCCGGCTCGATCGGCCTCTTCGCCGGCGCCGGCATGAGCGCCTACCTGTGGTCCAACCTCGCGCCGCGGCCGGAGGTGATGGAGGCGCACGGCTTCCTGCCGCTGCTGCTGGGCAACGAGAAGGACTACCTGGCGAGCCGCACCGCGTATGCCCTCAACCTGCGCGGCCCGTGCATCGGGGTACAGACCGCATGCTCGACCTCGCTGGTGGCCATCCATCTCGCCTGCCAAGCGCTGCTCGCCTACCAGTGCGACATGGCCCTGGCCGGCGGCGTGCGCATCGCCGTGCCCCAGGCCCAGGGGTACCTCTACGAGGAGGACGGGATCCGGTCTCCCGACGGGCACTGCCGCGCCTTCGACGCGCGCGCCGGCGGCACCCTGTTTGGCAGCGGCGTCGGCGCCGTGGTGCTCAAGCGCCTGGACGAGGCAATCGCCGCCGGCGACCCGGTCCGCGCCGTGATCCGCGGCACGGCGGTCAACAACGACGGCACCCGCCGGGTCGGCTTCACCGCCCCCGGCGTCGAGGGGCAGATGGAGGTGATCGCCGAGGCGCTGGCGGCGGCGGCGGTCGATCCCGACACCATCGGCTACGTGGAGGCGCACGGCACCGGCACGGCGCTCGGCGACCCTATCGAGGTCGAGGCGTTGACCCGCGCCTTCCGGGCCCACACTCGCCGCTGCGGCTTCTGCGCCCTGGGCTCGGTCAAGTCCAACATCGGCCACCTCGACGCCGCCGCCGGCATCGCCGGCCTGATCAAGACCGTGCTGGCGCTCGAGCACCGCCAGCTGCCGCCGAGCCTGCACTTCAAGACGCCAAACCCGCGCATCGACTTCGCCGGCAGCCCCTTCTACGTCAACGACTGGCTGCGCGACTGGAAGAGCGCCGGCGGCCCGCGCCGGGCGGCGGTGAGCTCCTTCGGCATGGGTGGCACCAACGCCCACGCGGTGCTCGAGGAGGCCCCCGCGGCGCCGGCGCCCTCCCCGTCCCGCCGCTTTCAGGTGCTGGCGCTCTCGGCCCGCACCGCCGGGGGGCTCGAGCGGGCCGCCGCCGA